>JAFGIZ010000024.1 GCA_016929365.1 Lentisphaerota bacterium | reverse complement strand
GTGAATTCGACGTCCTGCATGTCCTTGTAATGCTGCTCGAGCTTGACCCGGATGGCGTCCAGCTGCTTGAACACCCGCGGCATGGCTTCCTCGAGCGAGGGGTACCGGGCCTTGCGTTCGGCTTCACTGATATCCTGGGCCTTGGCCCATTCGCGTGACCCCTTGCGCGTCAGTTGCTGCGGCGTGCGAATACCGGCGACGACGTCCTCGCCCTGCGCGTTGATCAGATACTCGCCGTAGAAATAACGGTGTTCTCCCGTGGACGGGTCACGCGTAAATGCCACACCCGTGGCGGAATCGTCGCCCGAGTTGCCGAACACCATGGTCTGTACGTTCACCGCCGTGCCGAGCAAGCCGCGAATTTCGTTCAGCTCCCGGTACTTGATGGCGCGCGGGTTGTTCCAGGACCCGAACACCGCGTCTATGCTCTGGAACAGCTGCTCCATGGGGTCGTCGGGGAACGTCCGGCCGGTGTCTTTCTTGACGACCTTGCGGTAACGCCGCACGACCTCCTTCAGGTCCGCAATCGTCAGCTCGGTATCCAGCGTGACGCCGCGCTTCTTTTTGACCGCGTCCAGCTCGTGCTCAAAATCCTCGTGTTCCACCCCCATCACCACGTCTCCGAACATCTGGATAAAGCGGCGGTAGGAGTCCATGACAAAGCGTTCGTTGCCGGAACCCGTGATCATGGCGTCGACCGTCTCGGGATTCAGTCCGAGGTTCAAAACGGTATCCATCATGCCCGGCATGGAAACGGCCGCGCCCGAACGGACCGAAAGCAGCAGCGGCTGCGGGCCCGAACCGAATGTTTTGCCCGTGGCCTTTTCCAGTTGCTTGAGCGCCTTTTCGACCTGGGGCCGGACCCGTTCCAGCAGTGCTTTCCGTCCGATGGAATAATACTGCGCGCAGGCTTCGGTCGTGAGCGTAAAGCCGGGGGGGACCGGGAGCCCCAGGTCCGCCATTTCCGCCAGGTTGGCGCCCTTGCCGCCCAGCAGCTCTTTCATGCCGGCGCGGCCTTCCGATTGCCCGGCGCCGAAGAAATATACGTACTTGCGGTTGTTCTTGCGGCTCGTCTTCTTTTGCTTCTGTGTCACCGTCTCGATCTTTCTACAGGAGGCGTTTCCGAAACGCCCGGTTGATGTTTGCGAGCTTGGCACTCTAACAGAGTGCCCTGCCGTGTCAAGCCCACGCGCGGTGTTGACAATGCCCCGCCATCCGCTAAAGTTCCCGTTCGACAATACAGTGTCCGGGAGCCGCGGCCGGCGGGGGATCGGCCGGGTCTTCCCTGTGGAACCAAGGAGGTTGACCATGTTCTGCCGCATCAGTCTGGCTGTTTTCGCCGCCCTGCTGCTGGCCGGTTGCGGACGCGAAGCGCCCGAGCCCGCCGCGGAAGCCGAGACCCCGTCGCCCATGCCCGAGCTGTGGTCGCGCATGAACAACCTGTACATGACCGGGCAGACCAACGACATGCTGCGCGTCCTCGAGGACGCGTTCGCCGCCCCCGAATTCGCGGACCACCGCGGCGAGATCCTGCGGCAAGAGGTGCAACTCCTGCTCTTCTTGAAACGCGAGGACCAAGCGCGCACGCTTTTTACGGACACGCTGGCCGAAAACCCAGACGCGGCCGCCGACGCCTTCCCGGCCCTGGCCAACCATTACCTGCAGCAAAAGGATTACGAGGGCCTGGATGCCTGGCTGCTGTCGCTGGAAGCCGACGGCGTCCCGGACTCCATGCGGCCGACGTTTCTAAGCTACCGGCTCGAAGTCAAACGCGCCCTCGGCGATGTTGACGCCCTGCTGGCCCTGCTGCCCGAATGCATCGAGGCCTATCCCGGCCGGCAGGCCGTCGGCATTATCGCCGGTCCGCTCAACGCCTTGATCGGGGCCAAGCAGTTTGACGCACTGGATCGCGCGCTGGACCTCCTGAGCGCGCGGTACCCGGCCGAGCCCGGGATCGGCCCGCTCACGGCGCGCCTGCGCATCCACGCGTTCCTGGCGCGCGACCGCCTCGACGAGGCGGCGGAACACCTCGAGGCCTCTCTCCAACTGCTGAACGACGCCGAGCGCGCCCGCCTGCTCGACGCGCTGATCCGCG
Organism: Lentisphaerota bacterium; assembly: GCA_016929365.1. Taxonomy (GTDB): domain Bacteria; phylum Verrucomicrobiota; class Kiritimatiellia; order UBA8416; family JAFGIZ01; genus JAFGIZ01. The sequence continues at coordinate 14,317 of JAFGIZ010000024.1, read as the reverse complement.
CCGCCGTCCGGGTCGACCGCACCGACCTGGCCGAGCGCGCCTGCAACGAAGCGCTCGACCGCGCGGAACCCGGCAGCCGGGTTTTCAGTACGGCCGCGCGGCACACGGTTGACCTCGCGCGCGAGGCCGGCGACCCGCAGGCCGTGCAGTCGCGTTTCGCCTCGCTCGTGGAGCACAGGCTTCCGCCGGGCGAGTTGACGCGCATCCTCGACGACGTGTTTTATTTCGTGGTGGAAAAGGGCGACATTGCCACGATCAGCGCGCTGCTGGCGGACGCGGAAAAAGTCAATGCCCGCGTCACCTCCGAGGCCGATCGCGGGCGCCTGGCCACCCTGCTGCTTGACGCCAGTTTTCTGATCGAAGATTTCGACCGGGCCCTCGCCATCCTCGAGGCCGGTGTCCCGGACCGCGACGAGAGCTGGCACGCCATGCTGATCCCCAAGGTCAAGGCGCACCGCGCCATGGCGGCCGGCAATCCCGAGGAAGCCGTCAGGGAGTTCCGCGTTTTCATGGAACAGGTCGCCGCTGTGCCCGCCGGCTTTCCCGATCCCCTCACGGGCGATACCGTGAGCCGGGAATCCATCCTCGGCCTCAACGCGATGCGCATCGCCGAGCTGTGGGACGAAGCCGGCGACCCGGCCAAGGCCGCCGCGGCCCGCGAGGAGGCGCTCGCGTATTATCGCGAGGCCCTGGAATCCAGCGAAGCGGGCTCCGACGCATACAACGAGATTCAGAAAAAAATCACGGAGCTGGAAGCCGCTGCGGCCCCGGCCGAATCCCCGTCCGGGGACGACGCGCCGTCTGCCCACAAAACCCCCTAAAGGAGTCCGACCTATGCCCGAGAAACCCACTGCCGACGACCTGCGCCTCGTTGCCGACACCCTGCGCGGGCTGGCCATGGACGGCACGCAAAGCGCCAAGTCCGGCCATCCCGGCATGCCCATGGGTATGGCCGATGTGGCCGCCGTGCTGTGGCTGCGCTATCTGAACCACTGTCCCGACCGTCCCGACTGGCCCGGCCGCGACCGCTTCGTGCTGTCCGCCGGCCACGGCTCCATGCTGCTCTACGGGCTGCTGCACCTTTCCGGTTACGATTTGCCGCTGGACGAGCTCCGCCGTTTCCGGCAGTGGAACAGCCGTACGCCCGGGCACCCGGAATACGGCGAAACCCCCGGGGTCGAAACCACCACCGGTCCGCTCGGCCAGGGTTGCGGCAATGCCGTCGGCATGGCCCTGGCGGAACGCATGCTCGCCGCGCGTTTCAACACCCCCGATTTTCAGCCCGCCGACCACATGACCTACGTCATTGCCAGCGACGGCGACATGATGGAAGGGCTCAGCCACGAGGCCTTTTCCCTGGCGGGCCACCTCGGCCTGTCCAACCTCGTCGTGTTCTACGATTACAACCACATCACGATCGAAGGCGCGACCGATCTCGCCTACAGCGACGATGTGAAACGCCGTTTCCAGGGCTACCATTGGAACGTCCTGGAAATCGACGCCCACGACGTCGAACAGGTCGATAAGGCCGTGCGCAAGGCCCGGCGCGAAAAGACGCGCCCCACGCTCGTCATCTGCCGCGCCCATATCGGCTACAAGAGCCCCAACAAGCAGGACAGCGCCGCCGCGCACGGCGAACCGCTCGGCGAGGACGAGGTGCGCGCCGTCAAGGAGGTCATGGGGTTCCCGCCCGACCAGGCCTTTTATGTCCCGGAACGTGTCCGTGCCCTCTTCGACGCCCGCCGCCGCACCCTCAAACGCCGCGCTGCCGCCTGGGACCGCAAGTTCCGGGCCTACGCCGACGCCGCGCCGGACCGCGCGGCCGCGTGGACCGCGTTTCACGAGAACCGCCTGCCCGAGGATCTCGCGGCGCGCCTTCCGAATTTCGATCCGGGGACGCCCGTGGCCACGCGCAACGCCTCCGGGAAGGTCATCCAGGCCCTGGCGGATGCGGTTCCGCAGCTGGTCGGCGGCTCGGCCGACCTGGCCCCCAGTACGAAAACCCTGATCGACGGTTCCGCAGACATCGGGCCCGGCGCGTTCGAGGGCCGGAATTTCCGCTTCGGTATCCGCGAACACGCCATGGCGGCCATGCTGAACGGGATCATGCTGCACGGCGGGTTCCGCGCTTTCGGCGCCACGTTTTTCGTCTTTGCCGATTACTGCCGGCCGTCCCTGCGCCTGGCGTGCATCATGAAGCTGCCGGTGATCTATGTTTTCACACACGACAGTTTCAACGTCGGCGAGGACGGGCCCACGCACGAACCCGTCGAACAGCTCGCGAGCCTGCGCGCCATGCCGAACATGACGTGCATCCGGCCCTCGGACGCCACCGAGACGGCGGCGGCCTGGCTGGCCGCCTTGCGCAACACGACGGGACCCACGGCGCTGCTGCTGACCCGGCAGAAGCTCGACGTCATCGACCGTTCCCGTTACCCGTCCGCCGACGGACTCGCGCGCGGCGCTTACATCCTGTGGGAAAGCGGCGCGGGCGCGCCGGAGCTTATTCTGATCGCCTCGGGCTCCGAAGTCGGCATGACCCTCCGTGCGGCGGAACAACTCGCCGCGGAGACCGGCCGCCGGATCCGCGTGGTGAGCATGCCCTCCTGGGAACTGTTTGATGCACAACCCGCCGACTACCGCGAACGTGTGCTGCCGGCCGCCTGCCGGGCCCGCCTCGCCGTCGAGGCCGGCGTCCGCCAGGGCTGGGACGCGTACCTCGGGCCCGAAGGGCGGATGCTGGCCATGACCCGCTACGGGGCTTCGGCTCCATACGCGGTGCTTCAAAAGGAATTCGGATTTACCGCCGAAAACATTGCAGCCGAAGCGCGCCGCCTGCTCGACGGCGCGGCATAAAGAACAACGCGGTTCCGGGCGCGAGGACTCATGCCCCGATTCATCATTCGCGGCGGCAAGCGGCTCTGCGGGCGCCATCGCGCCCCCGGCAACAAGAACGCCGTGCTGCCCATGCTGGCCGCATCGGTATTAACCGACGAACCCGTCGCGCTCAGCCGTGTTCCGCTGATCGAGGACGTCTATACCATGCTCGCGATCCTGGAGGATCTCGGCGTGGACGTCCGCCTCCGGGGACACACCGTGACGCTGCAGGCCCGCCGGCTCCGGCGCCGCCGGCTCAACGCCGGCCTCTGCCGCCGGGCGCGCGCGTCCATTCTCTTTGCCGGACCCATGCTGGCCCGGCACGGCGCCGTCACGCTCTACCCACCCGGCGGCGATATCATCGGCCGGCGCCGCATCGATACGCATTTTGCCGCCTTTCGCGCCCTCGGCGTCGACTTTTCGGGCGGAACCTCCTTTCAGTTCAAGGGGCGGCCCGCCGCCGGGGCCGACGTCCTGCTCGACGAAGCCAGCGTCACCGCCACCGAAAACAGCGTCATGGCGACGGTCCTGTCGCCGGGGCGAACCACGCTGTTTAACGCCGCCTGCGAGCCGCACGTGCAGGATCTCTGCCGCATGCTGACGCGCATGGGAGCCCGTATCGAGGGCATCGGCACGAACCGCCTGGTGATCGACGGCGTGCCCGCTTTACACGGAGTCCGGCACCGCGTTTCCCCCGACATTATCGACAGCGCCGGATTTCTTGCCGCCGCCGCTTTAACCGGGGGGCGTATCGAGGTCGCCGATGTGCCTGCCTCCGATTTTACGGTTATCGAGCGAACCTTCGCCCGTCTCGGCATCGTCTGCGCGCGCGACGGCCACACCGTCTGCGTCGACGGCGCCGAGCCGCCCCGCGTATGCAACGATTACGGCGCCGCTATTCCCGCAATCGAGGACGGGCCCTGGCCGATGTTCCCTTCCGACTTGATGAGCGTGATGATCGTGCTGGCCACCCGGGCACAGGGAACCGTGCTATTCTTCGAAAAGATGTTCGAGAGCCGCATGGTGTTCGTCGACCGTCTGATCGAAATGGGCGCGCGTATCGTACGCTGCGATCCGCACCGCGTTATCGTGACCGGACCGTCCACCCTGCGCGGCATGCGCCTCGCCAGTCCGGATATCCGCGCCGGCATCGCTCTCGTCCTGGCTGCGCTCTGCGCAGACGGTCAAAGCGTTATCGAAAACGTCCAGGTTATCGACCGCGGATACGAACAGGTCGAGCGCGAACTGCGGCGCCTCGGCGCCGATATTATCCGTAAGAAGGTTTAGGCCCGGCCCGGGTCCCACACCGGACTGAAGGCGGCGCGGACGGCGCGGCCTTCCAAGTCGGCTGTGCCCGCCCGCGCCGTCTCGTTGCGGGATAACCCCTTATCCGTCATCCGGTTCCGGAGTCATATCCGCCGGTGCGTGGTGCCGTTCCCCGCGCCGGGCGCCCTCGCGCCGCGCTCCGGGGTGCATCCGCCCGCCGCGTGCACGCAGGTGTTCCCGCGCCAGGCGCTTGATCTTCTCGATCTGTTCCTCGCTCAACGTTTCTTTTACCGTCAGCAGGTGCTCCATTTTCAATTTCGCCAGTTCCGTGCGGATCTTGCCGGTTTCTTCCACCGCCTGCATGACCGCGCCCCGGTCTATCGTCGGCTCGGTCAGTAGCCTGGCCTGTTCCAGGGCCGTCTTTTCGAGCTGCGCGCGCAGTTCGATTTCGCGCTCGCGCTGGTTGAACACCTGTTCGCGCAGTGTCTCGATCTGTTTGCCCGTCAATCCGGCTTCGGCCGCAAACTCGGGATCCCGAATGAGCCGTCGCAGAACGGCCTCCGCCCCCCGTTCCGGGCCGCCCGGCCCTTCCGGTCCCCTCTGTTCCAGGCCTGCGCCGTGTGCCCCGCGCATCGGCCCGCCGGGAGAACCCGCCATACCCTGCCCGTGCGCCGCCAGCGCCAGGCCTGTTACACCGATGATAACCAGTCCCGCGATCGTCTGCATCTGTCGCCTCCTTTTCTGTTGCGGCATGATCGCCTGTTCACGCCTTCAACGCGGGACGGCCGCGCTTTATTGTTTTGCCTTTCGGTTTTCATAACTCTGTCAACAATCTGTTCACATCTTTCCCGGTTTTTTTCTTGTTTTCCACTTGCCGATATTGGAAGGTGCTCCGCGTTGGCTGACCGTGCAACTCGGGTTGCTGTGGAACGCCGGGAACGCTTTCAACTTTGGCCTGTCTCCGGGAGTCGCGCTGTGGGTTCCGACAACGTTAAGACGCTTTGGAGTAAGACCTGCAGGCAGCTCGAACAGACCCTCCACCCCGATGTTTACTCCCGCTGGATCGCCGTCATCGAACCGATTGATTTCAAAGACTCCGCCCTGACGCTCGGCGTCGATAACGATTTCTACCAGACCTGGCTGGAAGACAATTATCTGCCGCTGATTTCCCAGGCGTTTGCCGTCGTGTCGGGCGTGGACCCCAGAATTCAGTTCATCCTCAAACCCCAAGACGCGCCTCCGCCGGAGAAGGCGCCTGAACGCAAGCCCTCTATCCGCGAACGGCTCGGCAAACGCCGTTCGCCGACACCGGCGCTGAACCCGCGCTTTAAGTTCGACCAGTTTATTGTCGGCCCTTCCAACAGCTTCGCCCATGCGGCGGCGCTTGCCGTCGCCCAGGCCCCGGCACGCGCTTATAATCCGCTCTTCATCTATGGCGGTGTCGGCCTGGGTAAAACACACCTCATGGAAGCCATCGGCCATCACGTCCTCGAAAGTTCGCGTACCACCGTCTGTTACATTTCGTCCGAGGCGTTTCTTAATGAATACATCGACGCCTTACAAAACCGCAGCCTGGTTCAGTTTCGTAAGAAATATCGGGGGACCGACCTGCTGTTGATCGACGATATTCACTTTCTCGCCAGCAAGGAGCGCCTGCAGGAGGAATTCTTTCACACTTTCAACGCGCTTTTTGACGGACATAAGCAGATCGTCATGACCAGCGACCGGCCCGCCGCCGATATCGCCGGCCTGGAACAGCGCCTGGTTTCGCGGTTTGAATGGGGTCTCGTCACGGAGCTGGAACCGCCCGACCTTGAAACACGGATTGCCATCCTGCGCCACAAGTTGGAACACGCGCATATCGACCTGGATCCCGAGCTGGTGAACTTCATTGCCGAGAATATCGTGTCGAATGTCCGCCGGCTGGAAGGCGCTTTGGTGCGCGTCATTTCCTATGCATCGTTAACGGGGCGGGATCTCGACATCGACACCTTGCGCCACCTGCTTCGCGATTCGCTCGAACAGGAAAAGCAGCAGGAATTGACCTTCAACAGTATTCAACGCGCCGTGGCGGAACATTTCGATGTGCGTATTGCCGACATGAGCAGCAAGCGCCGGCCGCGCGCTGTGGCGGTACCCCGCCAGGTGGCGATGTTTCTATGCCGCCGCCTCACGCGCGGCTCACTTCCGGAAATTGCCCATGCTTTCGACAAAACGCATGCTACGGTCCTGCACGCCTATAATGCCATCAACAGCCGCCTGGATGTTGAACCCGGGTTGAAACAGGATATCCGCCAGATCTCGCAGAAACTCGGCCGCCCGTTGCTCTGAGCGCAGACCCGGTATTCAATGCGTACGTGCTTTTTCTTCTCAACACGCGGCTGACAATAACGTGTTTATTCTGTGTTCAAGAGTGCGGTTCTTTCCGGCGCGCCCCCGTTCGTCCACACCCGTGAACAGGTATTGAAAACCTTATTAACCTATCCGGGTGTTCCAAACCCACCGTCCTGACTGTTTAAACCCCGCTTGTTCACACGGTGAACACCCCATAAGAATAAGACTATAGTATCTATACTGTACGTATTTATATTAACCCTGATGATTTACGTTGTTCCGCTAATCCGGTCCACGAATCCGGCGGGGTCACAAAATTTTGCGCGGGAAAATCCCAATACCCGTCAAAAACACCCTTTCCGGGGCGATAGTCCTTGATCAAGGGGACGTGTACGGCTATCTTGAGCCAACTGATTGAAGGAGGGGACAGGCATGAAATTGAAGGTCACCAAGGCAAATCTCCTGGGAGGTTTGCAGATTGTACAAAACGTCGTCAGTATTCGAAGCACGCTGCCTATTCTCTCAAACGTTCTGCTGAATGCCGAAAAGGGAAAGCTTTCCCTCACAACCTCCGACCTTGATGTTACTGTTCATTGTTCCGTGGAAGCGGATGTGTCGAAACCGGGAGCGGGAACGTTACCCGCCCGCCGTCTCTTGAGCATTATCCGCGAATTGCCGGACAGTGTTATCGAAATTGAGCTCGATGATCGTGATACTGGTCTCGTCTGTTGCGGCGCCTCGCGGTACAAGATTCTCGGACTTTCGGCCGATGAATTTCCTCCGTTGCCCAAGGCAGACGGGAAATATCGCTATACCCTCGAACAGAAAGCATTCCAGGAAATGCTCCGCAAATGTTCCTATGCGGTTTCCACCGATGAAACCCGGTATGTGCTGAACGGAGTGCTGATCAGTTTCAAAGACGGAAAACTGGTAACGGTGGCAAGCGACGGGCGACGCCTGGCTCTTGTGGAATGTGAGCTCGAATTTCCGAAGGAAGCGGAAAAGGACATGATCCTGCCGACGAAGGCGATCAACGAATTGCTGCATACGCTGCAGGATGAAGGCGACGTCAAGATATCCGCCAAGGAAAACCAGGTCATTTTTGAATACAACGGCATCGTCATGGCCTCAAAGCTGATTGACGGCACGTATCCCAACTACCGGCAGGTTATTCCCGCGGAAACCGGCGAACGGATCACCGTGGAGCGGGAGCTTTTGCTCACGGCGCTGAAACGTGTTTCGCTGGTAACGTCGGATAAGTCGAATGCAGCGAAGCTGACTTTCGAGAAAAATAACTTGCTCTTGTCGATGAATACGCCCGACGTAGGCGAAGCGGAAGAAAAAATTCCGGTCAAGTACGGCGGCAAATCCATAACGGTAGCGTTCAATCCGGAATATGTCATGGATCCGCTCCGGAATCTGGCAAGCGACGAAATTTATTTTGAACTCTCGGACGAACTGAGTGCGGGTGTCATCAAGTGCGACACGCCGTTTCTGTATGTTCTCATGCCCATGCGGATTAACTGAGCGGCGGACCGCCGGGCCCTACTAAAGGAGACTGCGCCATGGAACTCCAACCTGTATCGATTATACCGACTGCCTGGTGGATTGCGCCGATTGCATCCTTGCTGGCCCTGGCATTCGCGGGATTTTTCTATCGGCGGATGATAAAATCGAACCCCGGCAACGAGAAGATGCGTGAAATCGCCGGACACGTACGCGAAGGCGCGATGGCCTACCTGCGCCGTCAATACCGCGTGGTCGCCTTGGTTTTTCTTGTTCTCTTGCTTGTACTGGGCTTGCTCGCGGTCTTCGGCATCCAGAACCCCTTTGTGCCGATAGCGTTTCTGACGGGCGGGTTCTTCTCCGGCCTGTGCGGCTATATCGGGATGCGCACGGCGACGGCGGCATCCTCGCGGACGGCGGAAGGATGCCGGCGCAGCCTTAACAGCGGGTTGCAGGTAGCCTTCCGTTCCGGTGCGGTCATGGGCCTGGTGGTCGTCGGGTTCGGACTGCTGGATATCTGCCTCTGGTATCTGATTCTCGATAAATGGGTCTACACCCCCGCACACATGGCGAACGGATGGACCTTATTCGGAATGACGCTTGTGCCGGCCGGCTGCACCACGATGGAAAAACTCGTGCAGATTACAACCACCATGATTACGTTCGGCATGGGGGCGTCGACACAGGCGCTCTTTGCCCGGGTCGGCGGCGGTATTTACACCAAGGCCGCCGACGTCGGCGCCGACCTCGTCGGCAAGGTCGAAGCCGGAATCCCGGAAGACGATCCGCGGAATCCGGCGACGATTGCGGACAATGTCGGGGACAATGTCGGCGACGTTGCGGGAATGGGCGCCGACCTGTACGAGTCCTACTGCGGCTCGATCCTGGCAACGGCGGCCCTCGGCGCAGCCGTTGGCACGCACCGGGTCCTGGAACACGGTGCCGCGGCGATCAGCGAGGCTGTGGGGCTGGTCACGGCGCCGATGATCGTAGCCGGCATTGGCACCGTGTTGTCGATCATCGGCATGTTTCTGGTTCGTTGCAAGGAGAACGCCGAACAGAAGAATCTCTTGCGCGCATTGCTCTTCGGTACCATGGGAAGCTCCGTGCTGATTATAGCGGCGTTGGCGATTATGGCGTGGCAGGGGATGATCCCCGGCGGCGTGGTATGGTCCGTCATCGCGGGCCTCGTGGCGGGCGTCGTGATCGGACAGGCCACGGAGTATTATACGTCGGATGAATACGCGCCGACGCGGGGCATTGCCGGTCAGGCGGTTATGGGGCCGGCGACCACGATTATCGACGGGCTGGCCACGGGGATGTTTTCGACCGGGATACCGGTGGTGACCATTATCCTGGGCATTGTCTGCGCGTTCGGCTTTGCCGGCGGATTCTCCGATATGGGCATGGGCCTCTACGGGATCGGGTTTGCGGCCGTCGGGATGCTGGCGACGCTGGGGATAACGCTGGCGACGGACGCCTACGGCCCGATTGCCGACAATGCCGGCGGGAACGCGGAAATGGCGGGCTTACCGCCCGAAGTGCGCGAGCGCACCGACGCGCTCGACGCGTTGGGCAATACGACCGCGGCCACCGGCAAGGGATTTGCCATCGGGTCGGCTGCGCTGACCGCAATGGCCCTTCTGGCGGCCTATATCGAAGAAGTCAAACTCTGGGTCGGCCGTCTCGCGGAAGACGGCACGTTCATGGGATTCACGGCGGCGGAAGCCGCCAAGGCGGGGATCATGGAATTCGTAAGCCGTTATGCGCTGCACATCATGAACCCGCTGCTGCTGTGCGGCGTGTTCGTCGGCGCCATGATGGCGTTCGTGTTTTGCGCCATGACCATGAAAGCCGTGGGACGGGCGGCCGGCGCGATGGTGAACGAGGTCCGCCGGCAGTTTAAAGAGACGCCGGGCATTATGACCGGCAGCGATAAGCCGGACTACGCGCGTTGTGTGGCCATTTCAACGGCCGGCGCCCAGCGCGAAATGCTGGTGCCGTCGCTGCTCGCGATTGTGATTCCGGTCGTGAGCGGGCTGATTCTCGGCGTGCCGGGTGTCATGGGCTTGCTCGCCGGCGGGCTGACCACGGGCTTTGTCCTGGCGACGATGCTGAACAATGCCGGCGGCGCCTGGGACAACGCGAAAAAGTACATCGAAAAAGGCGCCCACGGCGGCAAGGGCTCGGAGGCGCATAAAGCGGGCGTTGTCGGCGATACCGTCGGCGATCCCTGTAAAGACACCAGCGGTCCGTCGCTGAACATCCTGATCAAGTTGATGACCATGGTCAGCGTGGTGTTCTCGCCGGTGGTGGTCAAGTTTTCGCCGGCGATCCAGGCCTGGCTGGGAATCGACTGAGCGGGTTGCGGTCGGAGACGCGGCGCGGGCGAGCCGGATCTCAACGGGGCGTGAACCAGTAAAAAAAACCGGCCAGATGCAATGCGTACAGCACCAGCAGCACGGCGCCCTGCCGCCGGGTAAGCCGGTAATGCAAGCGGAGCATCAGAAGCGCGGCGCCCAGGATCACGAACAAGGCCCCGAACATGAAGTAAAACTCTTCGGGACTCGCCGTCAAATCGCGCACGAGAGCGGGAACGCCGGCGACCCAACAGATATTGATGATGTTGGCCCCGAGGATGTTGCCGACTGCCAGCGCTCCGTGGCCTTTCCGCACGGCGGAGAGACACGTGGCGATTTCGGGCACTGACGAGCCGAAGGCGATGAGCGTCAGGGCAATACCGCCTTCCGGAATACGCAGGGCGCGCGCGACCGTGGTGGCCGAAAGTATGACAAACTCGCTGGCGACCAGGATGCCGGTCAGACTCAGGGCGAAAAGCATTCCCAGCCGCGGCACGGACACGCACAGCGACTCGGCGACGGCATCAGGATCAATGTCGTCGTGATAGCGGCGGCGTTGATGCTGGAAAAAGAGAAAGAGGATATAGCCGCCGTACAGGACTACGAGAAGCGCTCCTTCCGGACGGCTCAACCGGTGGTCCGGGGCGAGAAAGGCGAAAGCGAGCAGAACCATGGCGCTGAGAAACCCGCCGGACGTGCGGATCACATGCGGAATGACGGGAATCGCCGCCGCGGCGAAGACGGCGGACAGCGACAGGCCGAGCCCCGTGTTGCAGATAATGGATCCGACGGCGTTGCCGAGCGCGATGGACGGCTGTCCGCGCAGGGTGGAGAGGAGCGAAACGGCGAACTCAGGCGTCGTGGTGGCGAAGGAAACGAGAACCAGGCCGATAATGAGTTTCGGAATACGGAAGCGGTTTGCCAGCGAGACGGAACTGTCGACGAAGCTATCCGCGCTCTTGGCGAGAAGCGCGAAGGATCCGCCGAGAACAAGCCAGGCCAGCGGCAAGCTCTCGGCGATGGCGTTTCTCACTCAGTCAGCTCCGGCATAAGCCGCTCGACTTCGTTCTCCAGGTTGGGCAGAAGCGAAACGGCGCGCGCGGCGAAGTTGCGCGCTGCGGCCAGGGCCTGGTCCGTTCCGACCGCTTCATAACAGTAGATGGCGGCGGCGAGCTGCTGTTCGCCGCGCGTGCGGATGCCGAGCTGTCTGCCGGAAACGTAATGATTGATGAATTTCATCATCTGGGCCACGGTGACGCGGTCCCAGGGAATCCGCTCGTCCCGCACCTGGATGTGGGTTTCATCGGCGCCGAGAATGTCGCGCGCCCCCGCGCCCCAGCCCCAGCCCCAGCGGAACGGATTCCGGTTTAACTGTTCGATGATAAACGTTTTGAGCTCGTCGAGCCGCCGGTAACGTTCCTGCAGGACGCGCGCGGCCTCGCGCCCCTCGGGGGTTTCCAGCTCGGAGAGCCGTTCGGCAACTGCACGCGATGCCTCTCGGTATTCGTAGGCGGCCAGGCGGTCGGCCTGTTCCGCGCGCCAGGTTGCTACCGCGGCCCGGTCGGCGGCGATGCGGGCCTGACGTTCGGCATCGCGGCGGCGGCGTTCGGCTTCACGGCGCTGCTGTTCCGCTTCCTCCTCGCGGCGGCGGCGTTCCTCCTCGCGGCGGCGCTCGATCCGGGTGGCAAGCTCGGAGACGCGGCGCCCGTCTGCGTCGACGCGGTCAAACGTTTCGCGCGCCTCTGCCGTAAGGCGCCGGACGCGGGCCAGGCGGTCGGCCACGGCGGCCTCTTCGGTCTGCGCGGCGGCGGGCGCGGGTGCGGTGCGAGCCCGATCCAGAGCCTCCCGGGCTTCGCGCTCGAGTGCGCGCGCGTCGGCCGCCGAAAGACGGAGCGCGGCAGCGCCTTTCCAGGCGGCGCCGGCACAGTCCAGCAGGGCCTGCTCGTCCGGGTCCGCCGCCGCCGGCACGGCCGTTTCGGGTACGACGTTTGTGGCCACGGCTGCCGCCGGGACGGCGCCGGTGGAGGCGGCCGCTTCGGATACGGCGTTGGTGGCCACGGCTGCCGCCGGGACGGCGCCGGTTACAACGGCGGATGGAGGGGCGGCGTTGGTTGCGGCAGGCGCAGGCGCGGGTAGTTCCGCGGCGGCGGGCGGCGTGTCGGCTGCCGTCGGCGGAGCGGAAAAGAGGGGGCGGTCGAGCAACCGCCGCACGGTGTTGCTGGCGCCTAGGGCGATCACCTGCCCGGCTTCGGCCAGCCCGGCAACGCGCTCCACGGCGCGGCCCAGCTCGGCCGCGGACGCCGCGGTGTCACGCCGCGCCAGCGCCAGGGCCACGTCCCGGCGGCGGGCCTCGAGCCGCGCGTCGCGGCGTTTCTTGAATTCCAGGGCGCCGTACACGAGCCCGCCCAGGACGGCAAGGATAAGCGCCGTGAAGAGCAGGCGCCTGGCGGCTTTGGCGCGCGCGGCGCGGCGAGCCGCCCGGGCTTCCTCGGAATCGGGGGCGGGGGCTTCCCCGGCTGCGTCGGCGGGTTCCTGGACCGGCAGATTGCCGGTTTGCGCCTTGAGCGCATCCGTCAAGGCGCTGTGGGTCTTTCGCTTGATCAAAACCTTCTTGGCTTTGCCGGCCGCGCCCCGGGGCGGACCGATCTCCTTCAGGGCGCGCCGCATGTCGCTGATCAGGGATGAATAGGTCGGATACCGCATTGCGGGCTCGGCCTGGAGCATGCGCTCGATGATGGCGGCAACGCTTTCGTGGATATCCGGCCGGACATCGCGCAAGGGCGGCGGCGGATGCTCGAGGCGCGCCTTGACGACCTCGACGGGGGTATCCGCTTCGAAAGGGGGCCTCCCGGCCAGCGCGTGGTAGAGCGTGGCGCCGAGACTGTAGATATCAGAATACGGGCCCGTCTTCTGTCGCTTGACCTTTTCGGGGGCGATATAGTACGGGGTTCCCCAGATGCCCTCCGGCTGCGCCTGGCTGACAAAGGTGGCAATGCCGAAGTCCACCAGCTTGGCGTTGTTTTTCTCGTCAAGCAGGATGTTTTCCGGCTTGATGTCCCCGTGAATCAGGCCGATTTCGTCGGCGGCCTTGAGCCCTTCGGCAATATCGAGGCCGATCTGGAGAAGCACGGCCTCGTCCAGCGGCTTGCCGTCCTGCATCAGGGTGTCCAGCCCTTTGCCGGGGACAAGCTCCATGACAATGTACGGCTGGCCTTTTTCCTGTCCGAACGAATAAATCTGCGCAATATGCGGATGGTTGAGTTTTGCCGCCGCCTGGGCTTCCCGTTTGAACGTTTCGACAAACTGGGGATCTGTGCCCGTGGATTCGAGCATGACTTTGATGGCCACGTAGCGCCCCAGGCTCTCGTCCTTGGCGTAATAGACGCCGCCCATGCCGCCGGTGCCAATGAGTCCCAGAAGCAGGAAATCCCCGAGGCGGCCGGGCACGGTCTCGGTATGGCCGCAGCTCGGACAGGTGACGGCGGTAAACGGATTCAAGGCGTGGGTATCGATCAGGCAACCGCACCGGCTGCATTCCATCGTCGCGACACAGTCGATCAGAATGCCGGACGCCCGGTCCGATGCGCCGCCGCTTGTTGATTGCTTGTCTGTCATGGTATGCCGGGTCCGCTAAAACGTTGACATGGCCGGAAACGCGGGGCAACGTATTCGCTGAATACGGTAGAATTTAATGTCACGTGCCCCCATGTCTATCAATAAATCGGCGGAATGGCCACTTTCTTCATGAACCCCGTTTGCGTAAGATTGGGCGGCCTGACGATTCACTGGTACGGCGTCCTGATGGCCCTGGGTTTTCTGGCCGGCCTGGTCAACTGGTGGTGGCTGGGCCGTCGCCGGGGGCTCGGACTGGATTTCTGTTCGGACCTTCTCTTCTGGGTGATGGTGGCGGGCATTATCGGCGCCCGGGCGGCCTATGTCCTGGCGCACCTGGAGACCTTTGCCGAAGCGCCGCT
>JAFGIZ010000311.1 GCA_016929365.1 Lentisphaerota bacterium | reverse complement strand
CTCGAGGCCGCCGCCTACCTCTGCGATTGCCTCGATCTCGACGAGGTCGGCGCCGCGTACCGCGACGACGCCGTCGCGCTGAAGGAGGCGATCAACCGCTACTGCTGGGACAAGCGCGACGGATTCTACTACAGCGTCGACTTCAACTTCGTCGAACCCGACCGGCGGGGCCGCCATCATTTCGGACAGCTCCGCGACTGGCCGTGCCTGGTGATGCGGATCGGCGTCTGGTCCGGGTTCATGGCCCTGTGGGCCGGCCTGGCCGACGAGGAGCGGGCCACGCGCGTGGTCGAGGAGCACTACCGCAACGCAAAAACCTTCCACGCGCCCTTCGGCGTGCGCTCGCTCTCGAAGATGGAGCCGATGTATAACCTGCGCCCGTCCGGCAACCCGTCGTCCTGGCTCGGCCCCATATGGGGCATCGCCAACTATATGACCTTCCGCGGGCTGGTCCGGTACGGCTTCGAAGGCGACGCGCGCGACCTGGCGGAAAAGACCGTCCGCCTCTTCGGCCGCGACATCGAGCGCTTCGGCGCGATGCACGAGTACTACCAGCCGGAAAACGGCGAGCCCATCCTCAACCGCGGTTTCCTGAACTGGAACCCCCTGGTCCTGAACATGATCGCCTGGCTGGAAGGAAAACCGGTCGTGGCGGAATTCTGATGCCCCGCCCGCCCGTGGGGAAGGCGTCGATGAACCAAACGCGCCTGAGTTCCGAAACGGGACACCCGGTCACTCGTAATCGTAATCCTACTCGTGATCGTATACTCAACACACGATGTGTCGATTATGATTACGAGCATGATTATGATCAGGATGTGCTTTGGGACACCCAATCCCGCAATATCCCTCCTGAAAATCAACGACTTACGGCAGATCTGGCGGTCTGCTCGGAAGTCAGGGCGGTCTTCACTTGCTGAACAGGGGCCGCATGTGCTTGCGGAACAGGTTGTCGGTCACGCGCTCGCCGATGACGTCCGCATGGGCGTTCAGCGCGTCGAGGTATTCATCGCCCATGCGGGCCGCAACTTTGTAGCCGACGTGCAGGAGCTGGCGCATTGACGGGTTGCCGTCCCCGCCGCCCGGTTCGTGCACGACGGCCGCGAGAAATTCCTGTGCGCTCCAGACGGCAACGTCGCCCGGCGGCGGGAGAAGCGAGGCTTCGATGTCGATCACCTGGGCGTAGGGCGCGGTCAGCTCTTCGCGCATCGCATAGGCCCGCTCGTAGATTGCCGCGGCCAGCCGCAGGGCGTCGCCGCCCGACTGCGCGAGCCCCGCGACCTCCTCGAGCCAGGTCGTTCCGGCGGTCTTCACGTGCAGCCCCGCGCCGGTTTCGGCCAGCAGAGCGCCGATGACGGGGTAGATCACAAACTTGTCGCTGCCGGAATGCAGGCTGAGTTTGAGGGTCTCCGGCAAACCAAAATCCTGAACGGCCCGGCGAACGGCGTCCAGCATCGACTCGAAGCAGGCCCCGAACTCGGCCGGATCGCCCACGTATTCGACGCCCTTGTTGAAGCGCCCGGGAAAGCGGGGCGCGATTGTCTGGACGGGAACCTCCTCTTTCGCGAGGAGTCGCAGCATCTCGTAGAGGTCCTCGCCGCTCTGCGGAGCGGGCGTCTCATCGACCGACACCTCGGCGACGAACGGGCGGTCCGCCCTCGCTCCGGCGATCGTCCGGTAAATCCGCCCCGCCTCCGCTGCCGCGGCCTCCATGCCCTCGGCAAGCGCTTCGGCGACATCGATTGTGAAGAAGTCGCACGCCTCCAGGTAGCGCTCCACGCTGTCCCGCCCGATATGATCGGCATCGCAGAAATAGTCGCCGTCCCAGGACAGCGCCCGGACCGCCCGGTCGGCTTCCGCGCGGACGTCGCCGGGCGATGTGCCGATCAACGCGTGTTCGCGCTCCGACTTGTTCCAGACCGGCGTAAGTTCGATCTCCGCCTCGCGGGCTTGAATGAAGGCCCGGAGCTGGGCCTCGCCCTGCATGCCGAACCGGTCGCCGACGCCGAGGGAAAACCGCCCGAGTTTTTTTATCGTTTTCCCCATGATTCGTTCCGGCCCGCTCCCTTCAATCTTCCGCCACCGGGCGTTATCCGCTCAATTTCCGAAGGCATGCGGATATCCGCCCGGTTTGGCTCCGACAGCCGCACACCGACTCAACCATCCCGACCCGGGCGGAACAAGAACTTTCCGCGCTTTCGCCGAAAACGGAGCTTGGACGCGATTTCGGGCTTTGCGATGCTTCCAATGGACAGCGGACGCGACAATCTTCCCGGGAGACAAACGATGGCGAATTCTCAATCGACGATCACCAAAGAGCACAAAGGGCAATCCAGCAGCCTGGCCGACCGGATCGCGGTGGACCATCCTCTGGACATCAAGATCGGGTACGTCGGGGGCGGAAGCCGCGGGTGGTTCCCGGCGCTGGCCAAGGAACTGGCCCTTTGCCCGTGGTTTTCCGGCGAGGTGCGGCTGTACGACATCGACCAGGCAGCGGCCGAAAAGAACGCCGAATTCGGCAACGCGCTCCAGGACCACCCGCGAAACCTCGCCGCATGGCGCTACCGCGCGGTTCCGGACCTCAAGCAGGCGCTCCGCGGCGCGGACTTCGTCTTTCTCTCGATTCAGCCCGGTCCGATCCAGTACATGAAGGCCGATCTCGAATTGCCGGAAGCCCTCGGCATCTACCAGTCGGTCGGCGATACGGTGGGACCCGGCGGCATCGTGCGCGGCTTTCGCACGGTCCGCGTCTACCGCGAGTTCGCCGAGGCCATCGCCCGACATTGTCCCGAGGCCTGGGTATTAAACTTCACCAACCCGCTCACCGTGGGCACCCGCGCTCTGTATGCGGTCTGGCCGGACATTCGAGCCTACGGCTGCTGCCACGAGGTTTTCGGTTCGCAGGATCTGCTGGCCGATCTGTTGGCCCGGAAATACAAGGTTGCGAAACCGGGACGAGAGGACGTGCGGGTCAACGTGCTGGGCGTGAATCATTTCACCTGGATCGACCGGGCAGAATTCGACGGAACGGATCTCCTCGCCCTGCTCCTGGAGCACGTGCAGAAACCCGCCGCTCGCCGATTGTACACGAAAGAAGCCCTGTTGCGGGAAACGGACAACACCTTCGCGGAAAAACATCGGGTGAAATACGAGTTGACGCGCCGCTTCGGCCTGATGGCCGCCGCCGGGGATCGGCACCTCGCAGAATTCGTGCCCTGGTTCCTGACCGGCGAGGACAGCTGCTACCGATGGGGCTTTCGCCGAACACCCTACGCGTACCGGATCCATCGCTGGAAGACCGGGTTCAAGGAACGAGACCGCTTTCTGGCGGGCAAAGGCAGCGTGAAGCTGGAAAACTCGGGCGAGGAGTTCATCAACCAGATGGCGTGCATCGCGGGCCTCGCCGAGTTTCGAACCAACGTGAACCTTCCCAACCGGGGCCAGGTGGAGAATCTCCCCCGGGACGCCGTCGTGGAAACCAATGCCCTGTTCTCCGAATGCCGGGTCGAGCCGATCGCGTCCGGTTCCCTGCCCGAACCGATCGCGGCGTGGGTCAACATGCACGTCGCGAACCAGGAGGCCGTGGTGAAAGCGGCGTTGACCGCCGATGAAGACCTGGGCTTCCGGGCGTTCATCAACGATCCGCTGGTGCACCGGCTGGATCTCGACGACGCGTGGAAGCTGTTCCGGAAGATGCTGAACGCAACGCATACCCGGTTCGAATGAGCAAAGTCGCGCCGGGGACATTTGGAGAGGGTCTTTCGCGAATTTTGTGGGGCAGGAGTTGACTCTGGCTCCTTGCGGCTGAAT
>JAFGIZ010000310.1 GCA_016929365.1 Lentisphaerota bacterium | reverse complement strand
GGTCTCGCCGTCGATCGTGTACGGCTCTTTCATGAGGCGCAGGGTGAAGTAGATCGCCTCCGCCACCGCGGGCGTATTGAATGCCGCATGCCAGGTGCCGTCGGGGTCCCGGCGCATGAAGCGTCCTCCGTTGGCCACGATGAAGTTGTAGATGTAGTAACTGACGTGATCACCGCGGGCGAGGTGCGAGCCGAACGTGTTAGGCAGGGTTTTGATCCGGCGGCAGTAGTCGAGAAATTCGCTCCAGTCTTGCGGCGGACGCTCGGGGTCGAGGCCGGCGCGTTTGAACACGTCTTTGCGGTAGACCAGGGCCTTGACCAGGGTGCCGTAAGGCAGGGCCCAGACATGCTTGCCGGGCGGGATACCGGGCCGCGGTTCCGCCTCGCGGTAGATCACGGGCCATACCGCGGGGACGGCCTTGGACTTGAGCCGGGCGAGGGCATCCGCGATCTCGGTCTCGGTGGGGTCCTCGACCCATTCGCCGTTCTCGTTAACCTCGCGCACACGCGGGTTATCGCTGAGGTGGCGGGCGAGCAGAAACTCCAGCGGCGCCAGGAATCCATGGTTGATATAGGTCGACGACTGCCGGAAGTTGACATAAATGCCGTGCGGCTCCACGCCGGTCGCGATGGCCATCAGCGGCCCTTCATCCATGCCGCCTTCGCGGATGGCCAGCATGTGGAAAGGTTCCGGGGCGTATTGCGGGTAACGTTCCAGGAAGCCCTTGAGCATCGTCTGGCCCAGCTTGGCCTGCACACCGGTCGCCCGCGCCGACGGCAGTCCCCAAATCCGCATCGGGATCCTCGTGTTGTCGTCAGCCGCATCAGCCCGGCGCAAGACGCAGGCAGCGAGCAAACAGATTGCCAGGAGACAGGGCCGGCGTGCCCACGGCGGCAGGAGCAGCTTACGCAGTGAATGATGCGCCGCAAGCATGGCAGCCAATATAGTTGGACTGGATTCAAGTTGGCAATAGAAAGTGCCGCACGGTCTGCACATTCGCAGAATGACGTGCCCGGCACGTCACGGCTGCAGCGTTGCGCCGTCACGTTTACGGTGTGTTGCCCGGATCGAAAAGACGCCTTCGGCGGGTGAACCGGCCCGGAACGCGACCGACACGCGGGCGCTCACGAGGAGATGGTGGCTGCCCGACTAGGATTCGAACCTAGACAAACAGATCCAGAGTCTGCTGTGCTACCATTACACCATCGGGCAGTTGCCGGCGGAACGGGTCCACCGGCAGGAAGGGTATAAAGGACGGCCGCGCGACGCAAGGCCGGAGCCTGGGATTGTTCAAGGAAACGCTTGTAAATCGTCTTTCCGCCGGTAAAATGGGCATAGAGTTAATATCAGGTCCTGCATACGGCGTCCACGACGCGCAGGACGGGGGCAAGCATGGCGCAGCGGCTGTCAGATCAAAAGCGGCACGACTCCGGGCCGCAGCGAGTGCTGATTGTCGACGACCATCCCATCGTGCGGCACGGGTTGACGGAACTGCTGAACCAGGAACGGGACCTGGAAGTGTGCGGCAGCGTGGGGACCGCGCGGGAAGCACTGCGCTTCCTGGACCGCGAGATCCCGGACATCATTATCGCGGATATTTCGCTGGAGGAAGGCCGGAACGGACTGGACATGATCAAGTTAGTGCACCGCCGCTTTGCCAGCCTGCCCGTGCTGGTGCTGACCATGCACGACGAAAACCTCTACGCGGAACGCGTCCTGCGCGCCGGCGCGCGGGGCTTCATCATGAAGCAGGAAGCGTCGGACCGGATTGTCGAGGCGGTCCGGACCGTGCTGGACGGCGAGTTTTTCGTGAGCCCGCGCATTGCCTCGCGGATTGTGCAGGATATCTTCGCGCCGGACGACCAGGTCTCGCGCCAGTACGGGCTGGACAAGCTCAGCGACCGCGAGCTGGACGTGTTCGAGCGGTTGGGCCGCGGGCTCTCCGGCACCGAAATCGCCAACCAGCTGGGGCTCAGCCAGAAGACCGTCGACACCTACCGCGCCAATATCAAGCGCAAGCTCGGCCTCAAGAATTCGGGCGAACTGTTGCAGCACGCGATCGCCTGGGCCGAGAATGACGGGGCGCTGTGACGGTGTCCGCCGGGAAGGAGCCGCCATGACGTCGCGCCGCGCGAGAGCGGATCGCACTCCGGAATCCGTGCCGGCCCGCGGCGAGGCGGATTACCTGTCTCTGATCCGGCGCCTGAAGGAGTCGCTGGACGATACCCAGACCCGGTTTCACGAGATGGCCGAAAGCATCCGCGAAGCCTTCTGGATGACCGACCCCGGCTCCTCCCGCATGCTGTACGTGAGCCCGGCCTACGAACAGATCTGGGGCCGGACCCGGAAGGAGCTCGAGCAGCATCCGCGCTCGTGGATGGAGTCCATCCATGCCGCGGACCGTGCGGCCGTCAAGGAATCCCTGGAGCGGCAACGGCAGGGGGAGGCGACCGAGGAGCAGTTCCGGATTACGCGTCCGGACGGGTCCGTGCGCTGGATCGAAAACCGTGCGTTTCCCGTGTGCGACGCGGAGGGGCGGGTCTACCGCATTACCGGCGTGGCGGCGGATATCACCGAGCGCCGCCGCCTGGAGCAGGAAATCCTGGAAGTCAGCACCCGCGAGCAGGAGCGTATCGGACGGGACCTGCACGACACGCTGGGCCAGGAACTGACGGGTATTACGCTGCTGGCCACGGCGCTGCGCCGGCGCCTGCAGGCCGAGCAGTCGCCCCTCGCCGCGCAGGCCGAGGACATTCGCGCCTGGGTCGTCAAGGCCCTGGAACAGACCCGGCGGATCTCCAGCGGCCTGTCCCCGGTCGACAAGGTGCCCGAGGGACTGGCCAACGCGTTGCGGAACCTGTGCGAGATGATCCGCAACGTGTATGACCTGCGCTGCCGGTGCCGGATCCGCCCCCCCGCCCGCGTGCCCGATCATCCCACCGCCACGCACCTGTACTACATTGCGCT
>JAFGIZ010000309.1 GCA_016929365.1 Lentisphaerota bacterium | reverse complement strand
TGGGACTGGCGCTGTGCCGTCATCTCGTGGCGGCACACGGGGGTTGGATTGCCGTGCGCAGCGAGGTCGGCCGGGGTTCGGAGTTTGCGGTGTACCTGCCCGCGTGGGTGGAACCGGGGTCCGCTACGGCAGCGTGACACGGTACACCGTGACGCCATCGCGGTCGTAGAGCCGGACCCCGTCCGGCGGCGGGACGCCGTCGCCGCGGTCGATGATCACGTAACGGCGCCGGGGCGAGCCGTACCAGTCGGCCGCGGCGTCGATGCTCAGAAACGCGCGCAGGTAGCGGGTCCAGTCGCGGATCCATGCGCGGGGGGCGTCCGGAAAACCGGGCGGCGGGGCGACGCGGACGGCGGAACGCGGCGCGGCGGAGACCGTAAAGCGCGGTGAGCCCGTGACCAGGCCCTGGATCCGGCTGCGCCAGCGCGCGGAGACAATCTCGAAGGGGCCGTAGGGGTCGACGGCTTCGATAAACCGGGCCGCCCGGTAAATCCGGTCCGGTGTGGCATCGAGGGAACGCCGGACAACAACGGCCAGCGCGCCGCAGAGGCTGAGCGCGAGGGCGGTGCGCGCGAGCGTTCTGGCGGCGGCCGGGCGCGGGACCGCCCGGATCGCGGCGTGGGCGGCGTAGACGAGGAAGGGCAGGCCGAGCAGGGCCGGGTACATAAAGCGGGGGTCATGGGCCGCGGGGAAGCAGACCAGGAGCCCCACCCACATGAAGCCGGAGGCGTCCGGCGCAAAAAGGCGGCGCGGCCGCCGGACGGCGGCCGCCAGGACGGCCGGCGACATCCAGGCAAAGCGGGCCAGGTCGCTGCGCAGCACCCCGGAGAGCCGGCCCGGCAGGCCGGCCCCCGGGGCAAACGCGAGGGACAGCGCCGCGGCCGCGAGCAGCAGGGCGAGACACCAGGCCGGGCGGCGGCGCGGCCAGAGCGGGGCGGCCAGGCGGACGGCCGGCAGCAGCACCGCGGCGACGAGGCCGGTCCTGTGGCTGAGGGCCAGCAGCAGGGCAGTCAGGAGCGCCGGGGCCCAGGCGCGCGGCCGGGGCAGCGCCGCGAGCGCCGCCAAGAACGCGGGAAGGACGGCCAGGAACAGGCCGCGCCCGGTTCCCCAGTGGATGTAGCGCACGAACACGGGCGAGAGCGCGTAGAACGCCGCGAACAGGAAGGCGTCACGGTCGTTGAACCCGAGTGACCGAGCGAGATAACGGGCGGCAGCGACGGCCGTGGCCGCGATGACCAGGGAGGCCAGGTAGAAGGACGTTTCGATGCCCGTGGCGCCCAAAGCCCGGATCGAGCCCATCAGCAACGGATGAAGGCTGGGGTAGGAGCGGGGCGTGAACCCGAACAGCGAAAGCGGGTGTACCAGCCAGGGTATCGCGCGCTCGACGGCGACGGCGGCGGCCAGATCGCCCCATTTATACGCATCGTAGCCGCTCAAGTGGGCAAAGGGAAAGACCAGCACGGCCAGGAGCAGCCAGAGCCCGGCCTCCGCCCGCAGCCGCAGACCGCCCGGAAGCATCGCCGGGCGGCGCAACCGGCGCAGGACAGGCAGTCCGGCGGCGGCGACGAACAGGTGGACGGCGGCCAGGGGGCGCGGTGCGATCGGAATGCCCGCCAGATGCAGCGTGACCGGCACGGCGGCATTGAGGACCAGGCAGGCCAGGGCGGCCGCGAGCGGCAGGGTCTCGCGCCGCAGAGACGGGAGCAGGCAGCGTACGAGGAGCAGGGGGTTCAGGATCAGCGCAACGGGCAGCACGAGCCGTCCCGTCAACGCTTCCAGCAGACTCACGCCGGGCATGGAGACAGCCTAGCGCGGCCGCCGGCGCGGGTCGAGTGCAAAGGCGGCCGATCAGGTGGCGGCGGGCCCGGCGGCCCCGGCCAGGGCGGCGACGATGCGTTCGGCGGTGTGCCCGTCCCAGAGCGGCGGCCGGAAGGGTTTGCGCGGGGCATCGCGCAGCCGGCGGAAAGCGGCACGCACGGCGGCGGGATCGTGGCCGGCGAGGATGCAGGTGCCGCCGTGTTCCTGCAGGGTGACGGGCCGCTCCGTGTTGGGGCGCAGGGTGATGCAGGGCGTGCCCAGCACGCAGCATTCCTCCTGCAGCCCGCCGCTGTCGGTCAGCATCAGCCGGGCGCCCATGTTCAGGCGCAGCATCTCGCGGTAGCCGATCGGTTCGATCAGCTTCAGGCCGGGAGCCGTTTCGACGGCGGCCCGGAGCCCGAAGGCGTCGAGTTGCTTCCGCGTGCGGGGATGGAGAGCCCAGATAACGGGCAGCTCGGCGCTCAGCTCGTCGGCCAACAACCGGACGAGCGGGACGAGCCGGTCGCGGCAATCCACGGTAGCGGGCCGGTGGAGCGTCAGCACGGCGAAGCCGCCGTCCGCCGCGGCGGCGGCGCCGGCGACGGCTTGCGGGTCGAGCGCCGCTGCGGCCGCGCGATGCCGCTCCAGCGTATCGATCATGATGTTCCCGACCCGGCGGATGCGTTCCGGGGCGGTGCCTTCCGCGGCGAGGTTGCGGTCGGCCAGGGCATCCGGGGTAAAGAGCAGGTGGGCCAGGCGGTCGGTGACGATGCGGTTGATCTCCTCGGGCATGGTCTCGTCGAAGGACCGCAGGCCGGCCTCGATATGGGCCAGGCGGACGTGTTCCTTGCGCGCGGTCAGCGCGCAGGCGCAGGTGGCGTTCACGTCGCCGACGACGACGATCCAGTCGGGCCGCCAGTCGCGGACGACGGGCTCGAACGCGATCATCGTGCGGCCGACCTGTTCGGCGTGCGTGCCGGAGCCCACGCCGAGATCGACGTCGGGTTCGGGGATGTCGAGAGCGCTGAAAAAGGAGCGGGACATGGCGGCATCGTAATGCTGGCCGGTATGCACGAGCCGGTGGACGCAGGCGGCGTCCTTTTGCGCGCGGAGGGCGTGGACGAAGGGCGCGATCTTCATGAAATTCGGCCGCGCGCCCACCACGGAGAGCACGCGCAACGGTGCGGCATGCGAATGCATGACCGGAGCATAGGCGTGCCCCCCTGCGGCGTCGAGGCCAAATACGGGCGGAATGGCGCCAGAGCGACCCCGATGGACAGTGTGAACCGACAGGTCGTCCAGCATTGCCTGGAGGCGACGCCTCGGCCACACGTTCGCTCAGAAAGAGAGATTGATTCGAAGCGTGAATCATCAGATATTACTACCGAGGTGAAGCTATGGTAACCGTGCATCCGGAATACGTTGTCGACGCGCAACAGAACCGCAAAGCGGTCCTGTTGCCGGCCGCGGAATGGGATCGAATCGTTGACGCGCTTGAGGAGCTTGACGACATCCGCGCGTACGACGCCGCCCAGCCTCACGTCGCCGACAGACTGCCTTTCGAGCAGGCCGTCCGCGAAATCCGGCAGAATGACGGGGCGTGAGCTACTCGATCGACATCTTGCGTATTGCGCAGAAGCAACTCGCCAAGATCGACCGGGCAAGCCAGCAGCGCATCATCGATGGAATTCGACGCCTCACAGAGGAACCTCGCCCCTCCGGATGCAAGAAGCTCTCCGGTCGTCCAGCCTGGCGCATCCGCATCGGCGCCTGCCGAGTGATCTACGAGATACACGATGATCTACGCTTGGTCCTCGTCGTCACTATCGG
This sequence comes from Lentisphaerota bacterium, assembly GCA_016929365.1. GTDB lineage: Bacteria > Verrucomicrobiota > Kiritimatiellia > UBA8416 > JAFGIZ01 > JAFGIZ01. Next base: position 1,837 of record JAFGIZ010000309.1, on the reverse strand, counting down.
AGACAGGAAGGACGTCTACCGATGAGCGCACATACCGGTGGACACGTGCGCAGGTAAGGCGTGCCGCGTCGTTCTGCGCCTCACCTGCGCGGTCGCCGGCGACTTTCAATCCACGCCCCCCGCGCGGGGGGCGACCGCAGCGCAACGGTGAGGCCCGGGGGGCTTGACACGGCGGAGGCCGGGAGTTTAGGTATGATGCTTTGATCGGCGCAAAAACGAGGCGGGAGGACGGCGCGTTATGAAAGTGATCTGTTTGTTGTGCGACAGTTTGAACCGGCATTTTCTTTCGGCTTACGGACAGGGCGTGGCGGAAACGCCCAACCTGGACTGGTTGGCGCAGCGAGCCTGGGTTTTTGACCGGCATTTTTCGGGGTCGCTGCCGACCATGCCCACGCGGCGGGAAGTGTGGACCGGCAATTACGAGTTCCTGTGGCGTTCCTGGGGCGCGTTGGAGCCGTGGGACCGCGATTTGCCGGGGCTCCTGGCCGAGCACGGGATTCTGACGATGTTGATCACCGACTCCTATCACCTCTTCGAGAACGGCAGCGGCAACTATCACATCAACTTCGACGGGTGGGAATTCTTCCGGGGTTTCGAAAACGACCCGTGGGTGACCGAGCCGACGCCGATGCCCGCGCACAAGGGGAACCTGAATCCGCGTTACGCCCGGAACATGCGGCGCATGCAGCAGGAGGAGGATTTGCCCCCGGCGAAGACGCTGCGCTGCGTCGAGCGGTGGCTGCAGAAGAACTACATGCACGAGCAGTTCTTCCTCATGATCGACGAGTTCGCGCCGCACGAGCCGTTCAACACGCCGGACTACCTGGTGCGCAAGTACGACCCGGATTACCAGGGGCCCCTGCTGTTCTGGCCCGACTACGGAAAGCACGTGCACACGGAGCGTGAGGTGCGGCATTTACGGGCGGCCTATGCGGCCCACGTGGAGCTGATCGACAAATACCTGGGCCGGGTGTTCGAAACCATGTCGGACCTCGACATGTGGCAGGACACGGCGTTTATCCTGATGACCGACCACGGGCATTTCCTGGGGGAACACGGGATGACGGGCAAGCCGTCCTGTCCCCCGTACAACACGCTGGTGCACATTCCGTTCATGCTTGCGCTGCCGGGAGGCGGGGGGGGGCGGCACGTGGACGCCTTGAGCGGGAACGTCGACGTGTTTGCCACCGTCCTGGACCTCTTTGGCCTGCAGTCTCCGGCACCGGTGCACAGCCGCTCGCTGCTGCCGCTCGTGCGCGGCGGGTCGGCGGCGGTGCGCGACTGGAGCCTGTACGGGTATTTCGGCCGGGGGGTCGGTTACGTGGACAACGCGCACACGTACATCAAGGGTATCGAGCGGCCGGGGGCCGCGTTGAACCTGTATTCCCTGGGCTGGAATTTCGGGCGCTACGCGGGGCGGATGCCGCCCTTGACGGATGCGTTGGAGGTGGGCCGCTTCATGCGCGACGTACCCGTGCCGGTGGGCCGGCTGCCGCTGGATGCTCCGGAGGCCTCCATCGAGCAGTATGACGGCGGCGACCACCTCTACGACCTGAACCGCGATCCGGAGCAGCAGCACAACCTGGCGGGCGGGGCGGACGAAGCGCCGTACCGCGAGGCGTTGTGCAAGGCGCTGGCCGAGGTGGACTGCCCGGCGGAGCTATACACGCGGCTGGGCCTGGACACCGCGGGTTGAGCGGCGGCGGCCGGCCGCAGGGAGTAAGGTATTGCGAACGGCAATCTAAGTGCCGCCTTGATAGCGGCGCGCGGGCGCGCTTTTTAGTGTGCCTGCATAAAGGCAAACCCGCGCGACACGGGCATCCCCTCACGGGTCGAG
>JAFGIZ010000308.1 GCA_016929365.1 Lentisphaerota bacterium | reverse complement strand
CTGCTGGTCTTCAGCCTGTACAAGGTGTTTGTCCCGGCGTTCTACGCCCTGCGGGATGCCGCGACGCCCGTGCGGGTCGGGGTGCGGGTGGTGGGCCTGAACCTCGCCTTGAACCTGACCTTCATGCTGACCTGGCCGCTGTACTACCGGCACGCGGGCCTGGCGGCGGCGACCGTCCTGGCGGGCTGCGTCAACGCGGCGGCGCTGGGCCTGCTGCTGCACCGCCGGATCGGTTCGCCCGGCTGGGGCGCCATCGCGGCCGGCGCGGGACGTGCGTTGGCGGCGGCCGCGGTGATGGGCGCCGCCGCGGCGGCGGTGCACCGGGGGCTGGCCGCGTGGACCGCGGCGTGGCCCGCCCCGTGGGGGCGCATGACGGCCGTGTGCGGCGCCATCGCCACCGGCGCCGCACTGTACGCCGCGCTGGCGGCCCGGCTCTGCCGGCCCGAAATGCGGGAACTGCGCGCGGCGTTGAAACGGCGGCGCTGAGTATGCTAAAGAGTGCCTGTGAGAACAGTCACTCAGGGAAAGTCGACATGGCCCGCCGCAAGCATATCTTGAAGCCGGAAGCCTGGGAATCCTTGCCGGAGGCGGAGCTCCTGCAGCTCCGTGTCCGGGATCTCGGGCTGTGCATTGCCGATTCCCCGCTGCAGGGACGCGTCGCACAGCTGTACGCGGAGCTCGGGGCGCGGGGCCTCGCCTTCCGGCCGCCCTGTTACCTGGCGGACGAATGGTTCTGTCCGGACAAGGAACCTGTCATCGGCATTCCGTTTGTCCTCGCGCACCCGCGCCTGACCCAGCTGGAACACAAGTTGATGCTCGAAGTGGAAGGCGGGGACGCGTTGGCCTGCCTGCAGCTGCTGCGCCACGAGTGCGGCCACGCGATCAATTACGCCTACCGCCTGTACCGGCGCACGCGCTGGCGGGAGCTGTTCGGACCGTTTTCCGCGCGCTACAGCGACATGTACGATTCCCGCCCCTATTCGAAACGGTACGTTGTGCACTTGCGGGACAATTACGCGCAATCGCACCCGGACGAGGATTTCGCGGAAACGTTCGCCGTCTGGCTCACGCCCGGCAGCAACTGGCGCGAACGCTACCGGGAATGGCCGGCCATGCGCAAGCTGCAGTACGTCGACCGGGTCATGCGGACCCTGGCCGGCCGCGAGCCGGAGGTGACGGCGGGCGCGACGCCCTGGTCGGCGGCGCGCATGACCTCCACGCTGGGCGCGTACTACGAGCGCAAGCGCCGCTACCTCGGCGACGACTTTCCCGGATATTACGACGCGCACCTGTGCCGCCTCTTTGCGCGCAGCGGCACGGCCGCGGCCCGGACCCGGGCCTCCCGTTTTCTGCGGCGGCACCGGCGCCAGATTGTCGACGGCGTGGCGACGTGGACGGGCCAGCGCAAGTACGATATCCAGCAGCTCATCAACAAGCTGATTGCCCGCTGCGACGTCATGGACCTGTACGCGAACGAGTCGGACGAGGCGATGATCGTCAAGGTCACCGCGTTTGTCACGGCCGTGGGCAACAAGGTGCTGTCGTTCAAGCCGGAGCGCGACCACGCATGAAGCGCCGCTTGCATATCATGCTGCTGGCCGACGGCGCCTGCATTCCGGACGACGATCCGGAGCTGTTGGGCGAGGGCACGGCCGACAGCACGGAGTTTCATGTCGCGCACGCCTTGCGCGAGCTGGGGCATACCGTGACGATCCACGGTGTGGCGCGCGAGGTCGGCACGGTCGTGCGCGCCGTGAACGGCGAGCGGCCGGACCTGGTGTTCAACCTGACGGAGGAATTCCGCGGCAACCGGCAGTTCGACCGCAACATTGCGGCGCTGCTCGAGCTGCTGCACGTGCCGTTCACGGGCAGCGGCTCGGTGGGCCTGATGCTGACCCGCGGCAAGGGGTTGTGCAAGCAGCTCCTGACGCTGCACCGCATTCGCGTGCCGGGATTCCTGATCTGCCCGCCCGGCCGGCGGACGCGCGCCCCGAAGTCGCTGCGCTACCCGCTGGTGGTCAAACCCGCGTACGAGGACGGTTCGGACGGGATTTCGATGGCCTCGCTGGTGAAGGACGAAGCCGGGTTGCGCGAGCGGGTGCGCATGGTGCACGAACGCTGGAAACAACCGGCCGTGGCGGAAGAATACGTGGAAGGGCGCGAGCTGTACGTCAGCGTGCTGGGCAACCGCCGGCTGCAGGTGCTGCCGCCGCGCGGGATCGTGTTCGGGGGGGAGGGCAACGGCGGGCCGCTTATGGCCACGGGCCGGGTCAAGTGGGACGAGGCGTACCGGAAACACTGGAAGGTCAGCTTCGGTTTTGCGGAACTGGACGAGGCGGAGCACCGCCGCCTGGCGCGGGTGTGCAAGCGGGCCTTCCGCGTGCTGGAGCTGCGGGACTATGCGCGCTTCGACGTCAGGCTGACCCCGGAAGGGCGGATCGTGGTCCTGGAGGCGAACGCCAACCCGGACCTCGCGTACGGGGACGAGCTGGCGGAATCGGCCGAGCGCGCGGGGATCGGCTACGAAGCCCTGGTCGCGCGGATCGTCCGGCTTGCCTTGCGGCGCTATAAGGGGTAAAGATAGACGGCACAAACAAGCTAAGGAGGACGGACGGATGAAATGGCTGAAATGGATTCTCGGTATCGTGGCGGTTCTGCTGGTGGTCGTATTCCTGGCGGTGACGTTTTTCATGGGCGGCATCATCAAGACGGCCGTCGAAACCATGGGCCCGAAGGTGACGGGCGTTCCGGTCACCCTGGATGGCGCGGAGTTCTCGCTGTTTACGGGGAAGGTCCGCCTGAACGGCCTGGTGGTTGCCAACCCCGAGGGATTCAAGACGCCCAGCGCGTTCGAGCTGGGGGATTTCCGGATCGACTTGAGCGTGCCCTCGCTGTTCGGCGATACGATTGTCATCGAGGAGATTCTGATCGACGGCCCGCACGTGACCATGGAAGGATCGCTGAAGGGGAGCAACATCAAGCGCCTGATGGAGCAGATCGAAGAGCGCGCCGGGCCGAAGGACGCGGCGCCCGGGCCGGAGGCGGCGCCGGAAGCCGAAGCCGCCCCGGGCAAGAAGGTGCGGATTGACGACTTCCTGTTCCGTGACGGCAAGCTGCGGTTCAGCGCAACCATGACCGGCGGGCAGGCAATCACGATTCCGCTGCCGCCGATTCATCTGCAGGGCATCGGCAAGGAGCAGGGCGGCGCCTCGATCCGCGAGGTGACCGCGCACATCATGGCGGCCGTGGTGCAGGCCGTCGGCCAGGCGGTCATGAATTCGGGCAAGCTGCTCGGCGAAGGCGCCAAGCTGCTCGAGGGCGCGGCGCTGAAGGGCGTGGACCTGGGCGGCGTGATGGCCGGAGAAGGCGCGGATGCGGCGGCGGCAACGGCCGGAAAGGCGGCTGAGACCGCGGGCGCGGCGGCGGAGAAGACCATGGAGACGGCCGGCGCCGCCGCGGGGAAGGCGGCCGAGACCGCCGGTGCGGCCGCGGACAAAGCTCAGGAAGCCGTCACCGAAGGAGCAAAAAAGATCCTGGGCGGCGTGGGCGGCCTGCTCAAGCACGACGAATAAGACATGGCGTCCAAGCCGCTGGAATCCGGAAGGCTTTCCGGCCGCGGACAATCCGGCGCGACACGCCGTCCAGACCGCTGACATGTCGCGCCGGACAGCGCGGCTCGAAAGCAGAAGGCAGGCCGCCTTGCCACAGGTGAGCAAGAATCAGCTATCTGTGTATGCATTCCTTTAAGTCGTGCCCGACAGGATAACGCGACAACATACGTTATCGATGTGCGGGGAGCCGTAGCCCGGCGGTCTCGAGTGCGGCCTCGATCCGGTGCGTGAGGTCGTCAAACTTGACATAGCGCGTGATGAGCCAGTGGGCTCGCTTGGGGAAGTCGGGTCTGAGCCGCAGCAGGCGCTCGACCGCCGCGGCGGCTTCCTCCACTCGATCGTTGGCGGCCAGACCCACGGTTTCCATCAGCGGGGACCAGAAGACGGTGGGGGGGGTGTAGGCCCTGGCTTCGGCCAGCGCGGCGTGCGGGTCGTCGCGCCGCAAGGCGTCGAGCCACAGCGCGGCATGGCAAACCGGGCGGTGGTAGGGGTTCATACGAACCGCCCGCCGAATCAGTTCGGGACCCTGCTCGAAGTCGCCTGCCAGCGTCAGCAGGTACCCGATGCCGTCGAGCCAGAATATGGACCCGCCATTCATCCGGAG
>JAFGIZ010000307.1 GCA_016929365.1 Lentisphaerota bacterium | reverse complement strand
TTCATGATCGGAAGCTGGTAGCGGAGCATGAACTCCTCGTGCATCGCGGGCGACACGGCCGTGAACTCCTGGGCGGCCATAAACGTCCAGAGCCGGCCGCGCGTGACGCCGTTCGCATTCGGGGCCGGGTCCTCGAGTTCTTCGGCGTAGGGCATGGCCTGGTTCTGATGGGCGCACAAGCCCCAGTCCCCGGCCGCCTCGGCCTGTTCGTGCGTCCCGAGCACGCCGTCGCGCATGAACGTGACGAGCCGGTGCAGCCAGGCGGGGTTATCGACCATGTCCATCATGAAGTTCTCGATGCCGCGCAGGTACCCGAGGTCGGTGGCCAGGTCGCCCGTCCACATGCGGTAGGCCGGGCCGCGGTCCACGTTGACCGGCAGGATATCGCCCACGGCGTCGGCGAGGCGGGCCGCGCGCCCCGCGGTGTCCGCTTCGTCGATCTCGTGCCACGGCATACGCAGCGTCTCGATGTCTTCGAGCGCCTTGATCGGATAGTCCATTTTGAACGAGCCGCGCGTTTCGTCGGAGAAGCGGCGCTCCCCCGCCACCCCCCAGCCGGTGCAGACCCGTGTCGCCTGCACGGTCAGCCAGGGCTCGAAAATGGAATCGTCGTCGAGGCGGTGCCAGAAGAGATGCCGCCGCAGGACGTCCTCCCAGGGATGCCAGAAGGGGTCCTCGCACCGGCACCGGGCTTCCGGCATTTCCCGCCACGCGAAAGCCCGCACGTAGATCAGCGGGCGCGTGGGCTTGAGGCTGTTATGCGCGCGCCAGAGCCGCCGCCGCTCCTGCTGCACCGGTTCGGCGCAGACGGCCATGTACCGTTTCGCCAGGCCGCGCAGGATGTCGACGTCGCGGTTCATGCGGGTCCTTGTACCAGCTTCCGCCGCGGCGTTCAACCGGCGTGCGGCGCCTGCCCCCTGCGACGGAGCCCGGGAACGCCGGTCGGCACCGTTCCCCATCGCCCGGTTCGAGGTTGACTGTTCGACGTTCAACGTCGATAACCTGTTGTCTGCTTGCGGCCCGCAAGGGCCCGGAATACCGGCTATCATGACATCACGAGAACGCGTCGCAACGGCCCTCGGCCACCAACAACCCGACCGCACGCCGGTCTCGGCAACCTTCGTGCCCGAGGTCGAGGCCGCCTTGAGAAAGCGGTTCGGGATTGACGAACCGGATCTCGGCGCGGCGCTCGGCAACGACGTTGTCAAGGCCTGCGTCGGCCTGGAACTCAGCTTCTACGGCGGGCCCCAGCCGGAATACACCTGCCCGTGGGGTATCCGCTGGCGTTGGGCCCGCAACGCAACCGGTGCGTACACCGAGATCGTCGCACCGCCTCTCCGGGGCGACAAGTCCAAGCTCGACGCGTTTGCCATTCCCGATCCCCGCGAAGCATCGCAATACGACACGTTTCGCGCGCTGAAGGCCCGCTACGGGCGCGAGAAATGGATGATCGGCTCCTGCCAGATCAGCATCTTCGAGGCCGCCTGGTACCTGCGCGGCATGGAAGACCTGATGATAGACATGGCGCTTGACCCGGATTACGCGGCCGCGCTGATGGACAAAGTGATGCAGTTTCCCCTGGCGGCCTCCCGCCGGTACGCGGAACTCGGCGCGGACATGGTCTGGTTCGGCGATGACGTGTCGCACCAGCGGGGCATGATGATGTCCGTCGACATGTGGCGGCGGTTTCTGAAACCGCGTTACGCGGCCCTGTTCGCCGCACCCAGGCGCGTGAACCCCGGCATCAAGGTGGCCTACCACAGCTGCGGCAACTGCGAGGCCATCCTGGATGACATGATCGAAATCGGGCTGGACGTTTTGAATCCATTGCAACCGCTGGCCATCGATCCCTTCAGGATCAAGAAGCGGTACGGGGACCGGCTGTCGCTGTTCGGCGGTCTGTGCGTGCAACAGACGCTGCCGTACGGTACGCCCGGCGAGGTCAGGGCGGCCGTCCGCAAGCTGAAAACCGAATGCGGCCGCGGCGGCGGGTACCTCCTCGGCCCGGCGCACCATATCCAGGCGGACACGCCGCCGGACAACATCACGGCCTTTTACGACGAGGCCCTGAAGTAGCGGGATCGGCATCGCCCGCGGCGGGCAGCAGGGTTGCCGCGGCGTGCCGGCCGCGGAGAAGACGGCGCCGTGCCGCTCCCGTTCCGCTCATGACGCTCCGGCGGCGTAGTGGTCGTCCCAGTAGGCGTCGAGGCGGCGGTGGAGATCGCGAATGAGGGGGCGGTCCTTCCTGCGCCAGCTCATCCCGGTGTACCCGAACAGCAGGCGGGGATGCTGCGCGTACCGGTCGAGATCCGCGCGGATCAACTCGTACTCTTTTCCGGGCGGGAGCTCCTGGCCGATCCGTATGAGCACCGGTTTCCCGCCGAGCCGTTCGAACACCTCGTCGACTTCCGTATAGCCCGCGGCCGTCTTGGCAATGTAGCCGCACTCGGCGCACGCGATGTTGGGCAGACAGTCCTGCGTAACGCGGAAGACATGGGGCCCCGAACAATGATGCATGTGGATGCCGGGAAACGCCTCGGCGAGGCGCAGGTCGAAAGGGGCGACGAACTCGCGGTAGAAGTCGGCCGACACGAGATTGCAGGAGCAATCGGAGATATGGGTCATCCGCCGCTCGGCGGGGGTCATCCGGTCTTCGCCGATCAGGCCGGCCAGCAGGCGGTGCGTGTCGAGCCAGAAGGTGGTGATGCGGTCCATGAAGGCCATCCACAGATCCCTGTCCTCGCAGGGCAGCAGGAACACCGCTTCGCCCGCCACGGCGTGCGCGATGTTGAAGGGGCTCTGCAGGTCCGGGAGCTGGATCCGGAACGTCTCCGGCGTCCGCGCGAGGAGACCGTCCAGCTCGCTGCGGATTTCCGGCATCAGGCCGGCCGTGGCGGGATCCGGCGGCGGTTCGGCCATGATCTCCCGCACGGGCCGGGTGAAGGCCGGGCTGTTCCCGGTTTCGGGATTGAGGGGAATTCCGAACGCGGGCACGAGCGTGCCCGTTCCCGCGCCCAGCCGGAAAAGCGGCGCAACCGGGTTGAGCAGCTTCAAGGGCTCGAGCAGGCCGAGGATCCGGCGCGCCAGGGCGGCCTCGACGGGATCGCCGACCGCCACGTCCGGCAGCGTGAGCTCGTCCCGCGGTTCGAAATCGTCGCCGGGCACGTTCTGGTGGTTGATGGACAGGCAGGGATAGCGCCGGCGCCGGCCGTCCAGGGCCGCGGTCTCGGCCGCGAAACGGTCGCGTTCCGGATGTTCGTCGAACATCCTGAGGGCATAATCGATGGTTTCGGAAAGATGTCGCATCGTGTCCAAGGGGCGTCCTCCGGGTTGGTTTTCGCTTCGACGGCCCGCCATTGTGTTGCAGGGCGGGCGGGTTGACAACCCCAATCCGGCGGCGGCGTCTATTGGAACCGATTATCGGACCGTTTCTTCCGTACGACCTTGCGTGCCTGTTCCAGCCAGCCTGTCCGGACGGGCGCGCACCCGTCGAAGTCCGGCACGTACGGCTTGATGTCGAGCAAGGGCGTCCCGTCCAGCATGTCCACGTTCCGGACGTGCAGCATACCGTCCGCGATGCGATCGAGCTGCACGACCGACAGGCCGATGGGATTGGGCCTTCTCGGCGCGCGTGTCGCGAAGAGCCCGCGCGGTTCCGTATCCATGAAGGGCACCACCTCCAGCATGTAGCCCTCGCTGCGGTGAAAGACATAGATCAGCACGATATGCGAAAACCCGTCGAGGTCCTTGAGCCCCGGCCGGTACGCGTCGTACACCTCGACCCGGCCCCGGATGCCGGCGGCGCCGGCGGGCTGGATCGGCATGCCGGCCGGTTCCGTGAAAGGCGTATGAATGATCCCTATGGGCTGCAGATCCGTCATCGTATCGTTCCTCCATGCCGCTCGCGCGGGCCCGGCGGCGTCAATACACCTTGTCCCGGATGTCCTCCGGCACCGGCGGCACGTCCACGGGCTGCCAGCCGTGGCGCAGCGACCAGGTTGCGGCACAGCCCGCGGCCGTGCTCATCCGTCCGGCCAGCGGCGTGGCCACGGGCCGCTTGCCGTCCGCCAGCATATCGATGAAGTCCCGGCAGATCAGCGGGTCGGCCCCGCCGTGCCCCCCCTGCGCCGGTTTAACGGCCAGGTCCGCGTCGGCCAGGTTCCGCCAGCGCCGGGAGCGGTCCCGCGTGCGCAGAATAACCCGGGACCCGTCGTCCAGGTTTTCCAGGCGGCCTTCCGTGCCGATGACCGTGTAGTTGCGGCAATAGTCGGGCGCGAAATGGCACTGCATGTAACTGGCTTTCAGGCCGCCCGCGAGCTCCAGCATGACGATGCTGTGGTCTTCCACGTCGACCTCTTTGCGGAACACGCACTGGTCGAGCGTGTTGCCGGCCCGGCCGGCGGCATGGTGATACTCGACGCACGTCTCCCGTTCCGGGCAGTCCGGGCAATGCAGAGCGTCGGGCTTGTCGCCCCCGTAGTAAGCCAGCGCACCGCAGGCGGCCGCGCGCACGGTGTAGCGGCCGGTCAACCAGTGGATCATGTCCAGGTCGTGCGAAGCCTTCTGGAGAAGCAGCCCGTTCGAGTTCCGCGACGCCGCGTGCCAGTCGTGATAGTACCACTCGCCGCCCG
>JAFGIZ010000306.1 GCA_016929365.1 Lentisphaerota bacterium | reverse complement strand
CCGCCCAGGCCCCCGTCGACCCCTTCTACCGGCTCGGCCCCGGCGACCAGCTCATTATCAACCTCTGGGGCAAACGCACCGCCACGTTCAACCCCAGGGTGGACGACAACGGTTTCATTACACTGCGTATCGACGACACCGATATCCGTTTCTCGGTCAACGGGCTCGAGTTCCAGGACCTCCACGATTACGTCACCCGCGAGCTCGCCCGCTTCACCTCCGACATCGACCCCGACCACCCGGAGTCCAGCCCCATCCTCGTGGACGTCGGCCTCGGCGCCATCCGCGGTATCGCCGTCATCGTCGTCGGCGAAGTCAAGGAGCCCGGCCAGTACACGCTCAAAACCACCACCAGCTCGGCCTTCAACGCCCTGGCCATGGCCGGGGGCCTCACCGAAAACGGCTCCCTCCGCGAAATCATGGTGCGCCGTCCGGGCAATACGGTGGACCGTCTCGATCTCTACCAGCTCGACCTCTACAACCTTCTCACCAGCGGCACGCTGGACGAGGACCTCTTCCACCTGCGCAACGGCGACATCATGGTCGTCCCGCCCCGGCAGCGCGTCGTCACCGTGCGCGGCGAAGTCAAGCGCCCCGGGCTCTACGAAATCGTCGCCGGCGAGACGATCAAAGGACTGCTCGAGCTGGCGGGCGGATTCACCGCCATGGCCGACCCCGGGCGGGTCAACGTGCTGCGCGTCAAGACCGCCGGTGCGGATCATTTCATCAGCGTAAACAGCGAAACGGACCCGGCGTTCCGCGTGATGGACGGCGACGAGATCGAGGTGACCGCCCGGCCCGCCGTGCGGCGGATGAACATCGTGGAGATCAAGGGCGGGGGTATCCGCCAGCCCGGCATGTACGCGTTCGAGGACGGCATGACCCTGACGGAGCTGATCGAAAAAGCCGGCGGGGTCTACGAGGACGCCATGCTCAACGCCGCCGTGCTCGTGCGGATGAACGCAGATTACAGTCTCGATTTCTCGACCCTCGATATCAGCGCCGAATGCGATACCGCCCCCGAGGCCTGCGCCCTGCAACCCATGGACAAGCTGATCATCTATTCGCGTTATGAACAGGAAGGCGGCGAAAAGTACGTCTCCGTCTCCGGCCACGTCAAGGAACCCGGCAAGTACCTGCTCAGCAACCGGATGACTCTCAAGGACCTGCTCTTCATGGCCGGCGGCTTCGCGGACCAGGACTTTCTCAGCCGCACCTGGCTCGAGCGGGCCGACCTGACCCGGATCGATCCGCAGACGCAGCGCCCCGAAATCCGGCGGGTCAATCTGCGCGAGGTGCTCCAGGGCCGGGGCGACGCCGATCTCCTGCTGCAGAGCATGGACCGCCTGCGCGTCTATGCCTTCAGCGAAATGCAGGACCGCCAGGTGGTCTTTATCTCCGGCGAGGTCCGCAAACCCGGCGAGTACGAGTTGACCCGCAACATGACCCTGTGCGACCTGCTGTCGCTCGCCAACGGGCTGACCGACCTGGCCGACCGTAATCACATCGAGATCGCCCGTTTTCCGTCCGCCGCGCGTTCCGACCGCGTCTCCGCCGAATCCCTGACCGCCGCGTTCGACCCCGACGGGCCGCCGGTCATGCTGGAGCGCAACGACCGGGTTCTCGTGCGGCGGCGTCCGGAGTTCCGCGAGAAGGCCACGGTCACCGTCGCCGGCTACGTGACCTATCCCGGCGCGTACGTGCTGCTCAACCGCACGCAAACCCTGTCGGACATCGTCAAGCGCGCGGGCGGTTTCATCGAAGGCGCCATGCCGGAAGGCGCCCGGCTCTACCGGGCCGTACCCGGCGGGGCCGAGGATGACGCAGACGCGGAAGCGGGCAGCGAGGAACCCGCGGCCGAAGAAATCGCCGTGGACCTCGCCCGGGCCGTCGCGCACCCCCACAGCCGCTACGACATGGTGCTGCTGGACGGCGACCGGCTCGACGTCCCGCCCCAGAACTGGATGGTGCGGATCGAAGGCGCCGTACGCTTTCCCCAGGCCGTGCAGTACGTGCGGGGCCGGAGCGCGTACGACTATATTGCGTATGCCGGCGGATTCACGCGCCGGGCCGACAAGGGCGCAACGGTCGTGATCTATCCCAACGGCGCCGCCCGCAAGGCCCGCCGCTGGTTCTTCTTCTCCCGGCCCGTCAAACCCGGCAGCCGCGTCTTCGTCCCGGCCGCGCCGTCCCGCGGGGAGGCCCCCGCGGCGGACGACACGCAGATGCCGGCCGGCGGATCGAAAACGAACGGGATCGCCGCCGCCGGGACCGCGTCCGCCGAAGCGGCGCTCGAACAACAGGAGCCCGACGCCCCCACGGTCGTGCGTGAAGAACAGCGCATTACGATCCGCGAAATCACCCCCACCCTCCGCCAACCGCTTGAAGAGGAAGAATGATATGCAGTGTAGGGGGTCAGTCCACTTATTCAGGTATCCTGTTTTTCCTTTGAGACAGACAGGACTATCCCCAGTTTTGGAGGGCGCAACAGCCAGAACGTCTGCAAACAATGGGGTAAGTCCAAGGAGACAGAGAGTTGCGTATTACAGGATACCTGAATAAGTGGACTGACCCCCTCATCCTATGAACGAAGAACCTTACGAGACGGTTTCCCTGCTGGACTACCTGTACCCGCTCCTGCGGCGGCGCTGGCTGATCTTCGGGGCCTGCGTCGTCTTCGGACTGGCCGGTGTCCTGTCCGCCCTGCT
>JAFGIZ010000305.1 GCA_016929365.1 Lentisphaerota bacterium | reverse complement strand
AGCAGGGCGGCGGCGACGGCGATGCCGAGGCAGATCAGGATTAGCGTGGAGAGGGTGCGATAGACGGCGGCATCGGTTTTCATGGCGACGGGGCTCCTCCGGCCGCGGTGTACACGGCCACGCGCGCGTTACGAAAGACGGGACGGAGCGAGCGCGGCACGGGGGCGCCGGGCGGCCGCAGGAAGTACACCGGCCGGCCGGTCTGTTCCGACCAGGCGAGCCACTGGTGGATATAAGGGCGCCGGGCCTTGGCCAGAACGGCGGGATGCCGGCGGGCTTCGGAGGCGGGCAGGGGCGGGTGGCTCGTTTCGCGCCAGGCGAGGTATTCCAGCTGGGGCATGCGGCCGACCAGCATGGCCTGGCGCGGGGTGTTGGCCTGCAGCCACGCGCCGGCCCGGGCGGCGGCGGGGAAGACGCCGAGCGTGCGCTGCATGCTCCAGTTCAGCACGGCGGTCAGGAGGGCCAGCGCGCCGAGGCCGGCGATCCAGAGCGGGCGGTAGCGGCGCCAGGACGCGGAGCGGGGCACAAAGCCGCACAGCACGCTCATGGGATACACCAGGTTGGTGGCCATGCGGCTGGGGGTGAGCGCGGTGAAACAGTCGCGGCCGCCGGTCGCGATCAGCACGCCCGCGCGGTACAGGTATTCGAGGGCGACGAAAGCCGTCAGCAGCCCGGCGAACCAGGCCAGCATAAAGAGCTGGCGCGCGTTCCAGGGTGTGCGGCGGGCCAGCACGACGGCGGCGATGAAGGCGGCGATGAAGATGGGGTTGATCCACTGGATCGCGTTCCAGGGCGTGATCAGCGGTTCGCGGAACAGGAGGACGCTGGTGTTGCCCAGTTCGCCCGAAACGGAGACGGCGCGCGCAAGGGCAAGGGGGGCGCCGAAGAGCGCGGCGCCCGCCGCAACGAGAAGCAGCGTGCGGCGCAGCGGACGGTGCGCCGTAAAGACGGCGCCGAACAGGATCGTCACCGCGGCGACGACGGACGTGTAGTGGTGCACGAGCATCACGGCGACAAGGCAGAAGACCGCGGCGAGGATGGTGCGTTCCGGAACGGGCGGATCGGGCCGGGTATTAACCAGTACGAAGATCAGCGCCAGGCAGAGGAAGGCCATGCCGAGCGCGTTGGGCAGTCCGCCCCAGCGGAGGTAATCGAGGCTGCCCCAGAGCGGCAGGAACGCATAGCAGCCCGCCGCCCAGTTGGCCGAGTCGGCGGTGCCGAAGGTGCTGCGCGCGAGATGATGAATCAGGCCGGCGGTGAGGGCGCCGATGATCACGAGCAGCCCGGTAAAGGCCTGGTGCACGGGACAGCCGGCAACCTGCGCCACGAAGGCGGTCAGCAGATGCGTGCCCTGCGGATACATGATGCCGACCGGCGCGAACGGTTCCCAGGTGGCGCCGAGGCGCCGTTCGACCAGGATTTTGCGGGCAAGGATATTGTGGAAGCGCGCGTCGCCCGAACCGAGGCATTCACCCACGGAGAAAAGCGGCAGCAGGCGGACGAGGAGCGCCGCAGCGAGGATGGCCAAAAGCCAGCGGTCGCCGGGCTCCAGGCCGACGGCCGGCCGCTCGCGGTCATGGCGGAAACGGGCCAGGACGACGAGCGCCGCGGGGATGCAGAGCAGCGCATGGACCTGGAGATAAAGATCGAAACTCCGGGCCGCGACGGCGACGCCGGTGACGCAGAAGAGCGCAACGGCCATAAAACAGGCGGCGGGCAGGAGGCGGACCGGCAGGCGGCGGCCGGTCCGGGCGGGGGTGACGCCCCAGAGCAGGCCGAGGTAGGGCAGCAGGGTGTAGACCAGCGCGCCCAGGATTTTAAGAAACGTCCAGAAGTTCATCAGGGAAACCGTGAGACGGCGCGACCGGGAGCGGCCGGGCGGTGCGGGACGGGTTGCAGCCGGGACAGGGCCTCTGCCTGGCGTGCGTTGTTCAGAAAAATCACCGCCAGCGGATCCTCGTACACGAGGGTCCAGTCGCGGCGCACGCTCATGATCTCGGCGGACGGATTGCCGCCGTGCAGCAGCAGGATATCGGTGGGATAATCGTCCAGGGCGCGGGCCCAGTCCGGGCTGCCGTACAGAAAGTCGAAGTACGCGTCGATGGTCTGGCGGGAATAGGCGGACATAAAGCGGCCGTCCAGGAATACGCGGCTGTCGGGATACAGTTTCCAGATAGCATACTCCGCCCAGTCGAAGAAGGCCAACAGATTTCCGGACAGCTCGTGGTTGCGCATGAATTCCACGGCCTC
Organism: Lentisphaerota bacterium; assembly: GCA_016929365.1. Taxonomy (GTDB): domain Bacteria; phylum Verrucomicrobiota; class Kiritimatiellia; order UBA8416; family JAFGIZ01; genus JAFGIZ01. The sequence continues at coordinate 12,158 of JAFGIZ010000305.1, read as the reverse complement.
GACGGGAAAGCGGTCGTGCGGCACTTCCAGGGCAAAGGGCCAGGTCTTGTTGCGGCCCCAGCCGTAGAGCGCGCTGGCGAGTATGAAGCCGGCCAGCAGGATCGAGCAGACGCCGGGCCCGAGCCGGGCGGCCAGCCGGCGGACGGCGGGGCCGGCGGTCGCCTCCAGGGCCGGCGGCGCCAGGAAGAGCGCGGTGATCGCGAAAAGCGGGATGTTACGGCGCATGAAGAGGGCCGCGGCGAAAGCCAGCACAAGCAGGCCGAGGACCGGCAGGGTGCGGGAACGGCGGGCGGCGAGCACGGCGGCGAAGCTGACCAGGGCCAGGGCCATGAAATCGGCGTGGTCGGCCGCGTCGCGCGCGACGTCGAAGGGCGCCCATTCGCTGAGGAAGGGGCGCAGCCGCGCGGCGGAAGCAGTGATGAAGATCCAGACGCGCGGACCATAGGGATTCACGAGCGAAAGCAGTCCGAACGCCACGGCGCAGAGCAGCAGGCGGGGCGCGCGGCGGGGGACGGGGGCGGGCAGGAAACGGCAGCGCGCGTGCAGCGGTTCGAGGAGCGCGAGCGCGAGGAGCAGGATGATCCCGATGAAGAACGCGCCGTGCAGGTTGGTCCAGAGCAGGCCGAGCGCGGGCAGCAGCGCCAGGCGCCGCGCGGCGGCGGGCCGCGGGTCGGTGAGGAGGTAAAGGAAGCCCGCATAAAGCGCGTAGGTAAAGAGGTGGGGGCGGGTCGAAAAGCCGTAGCCCGTCGTGGAGATAACGAGCAGGAGGAAGAGCAGGAAGGCGGGGCCGAGTGCGCCGTCGCGGCGGGCTTTGAGCGCCGCGAGTCCCAGGACGGCGAAACCGAGGGCCATCTTGAGAAGCAGCAGCGCGGGGGCGCCGCCGGCAGTGTAGGTCAGGTGCAGGAGATACTGGGCGAGCCATTCATGGTTGATCCAGGGATGGCCGGGTTCGGTGAAGGAGAAGGTGTTGGTCTCGGGAAAGGCTTCGGTCCAGGCGGGGGCGCTGACGAAGCCGAGGTTGCCCCAGAGGTCGACGTCCGCCTTGTTGTCGGAAAAGACCTGGATGGCGAACACGACGACCGCAAGGGCGGCGAGCCGGGCCGGCAGGCGGAGGTGGGCCGGGAGGTTCATCGGGAGCGAGCATAGCCGAGGCGCGTGCGCGTGTCGAGTATCAGGAATGGGCACGCCGCCCGCCGGGGGCAGCCTACGTCCGGAGGTATTCCGTTCGGCAAGCCGGGAGAGGTTACGGATTACGCGGGCAGCGGGAGGAGGGTGCCGGGCGGGGAGCAAGGCGGGAAGGACGCATAGCGGGTGTAGCCGGCCTCCCGGGCGGCCCGGATCGCCTCGCCAAAGGCCCGGCCGACTTCCTCCGGGGCATGCGCATCCGAGCCGAAGCAGATCGGGATATCGCGTTCGCGTAGCATGGCGAGCAGCAGGGGGGAGGGGTACATTTCGCGGGCTTCCTTGTGCAAACCGGACGTGTTGAGCTCGACGGCCATGCCGGCGGCGGCGATGCGGTCCAGCGCGGGGGCGGCCATCTCGCGCAGGTCCGGGTCCGCGGGGCGGAAGCCGAATTTCTTGGGCAGGTCCAGGTGGCCGACCACCTGGTAGAGGCCCGTATCGGCCAGCCGGCCGACCAGCTCGAAATAGCGGCGCCAGGCGGCGGTGATGTCGACGGTCTTCCACTGTGTGCGGTTGGCCGGATTGTCGAAACCCCAGTCGCCGATGTAGTGCACCGAGCCGATGACGAGATCGAACTGCCGGCGGGGCAGCCAGTTGCGGAGGAAGTCCGTACCGCCCTCGTAGTAATCGGCCTCGATGCCGAAACCGACGGGGAAGGGGGCGGCCTGTTCGCGCGCGTCGAGCACGCCGCGGCGGTAGCCGTCGAACTGTTCGATGACCATGCGGTGCTGCGGGTCGTAGCCGTCGGGCGCCGGGCAGTGATCGGCGAAGGTGATGCCGGCGAGGCCGTTCTGCTGCGCCGCGCGGACATAGTCGGCGATCCCGCCGCGGGCGTGTTTGCACAGTGCGGTATGCGTATGGGTGTCGGGCGGCAGCGTGTGCATGGGGGGAGAGGATGCCGCGGCGGAGGGCGGGCGTCGAGAAGATTGTGCGCGGTCTCCGGTCCGCGGCCTGCAAGCGGAAGAAGGGGACTTGACAGGCGGCGGACGGCTTGCCCAGACTGTCTGCCGGCAGCGAGCCTGATTGTTGTGACGTGACGAAAGGCTACACGTATTGCGTATGCCCGAGCTTGCCTGGTCCGTGATTCGCATCGCCGTCGCCGTGTACGCGGGGTTGTGTTTTCTGGTGCTTTTCCGGCAGGGGCGCTACGTCTACTTTCCCGACCGGGAAATCGGGCTGACGCCCGAGGCGCTGAACATGGCGTACGACGACGTGGTGCTGCAGACGCAGGACGGGGTCAGGATTACGGGCTGGTTCGTGCCGGGCGCGCCGGACGGCGCGTTGAAGCGGCGGCTGACGCTGTTGTTCTGCCACGGCAACGGCGGCGACATCGGGGACCGGGTCGGCTCGATCAAGGTCTTTCACGACATGGGTTTCGACGTGTTCATTTTCGATTACCGCGGTTACGGACACAGCACCGGGCGTCCCTCGGAGCACGGGACGTATCTCGACGCGCAGGCGGCCTGGAATTACCTGAAAGGCACGCGCTCGGTAGCGCCGCAGGACATCGTTGTTTTCGGGCGCTCGCTGGGCGGCGCGGTGGCGGCCTGGCTGGCGGAACAGGTGAACCCGGGCGCGCTGTTCCTGGAATCCACGTTTACGTCGGCGAAAGACATGGCGCAGCGGATGTTCCCGCTGTTGCCCGGCCGGCTGTTGTGCCGTTACGACTACAATGCGGTGGACCGGGTGGGCCGCGTGCGGTGTCCGGTGTTTGTGACGCACAGCCGGGAGGACGAGATGATACCGTTCCGGCACGGGGAACGGATTTTCGAGGGGGCGCGGGAACCGAAGGCGTTCTGCGAGTTGACGGGATCGCACAACGCGGGCGGATTCGATATTCATCCGGACTGCCGGCAGGCGCTGGCGGCGTTTCTGAACGAGCACCTGTAGATGACGAACGGGAAGGACAAGGCGGCCGGGGCCGGCAACGGCAACGGGATTCCGTCCGATCCGGAGGCGCTGGCGCCGGCGGTGGAGGAGGCGTTGCGTGTGCGGGCGGCGACGGACGGGCGGCGGCTGGCCGCGGCGCTGGGCCCGGTCATGGGCGCGGCCCTGCGGCGCGCCGTGTACGAGCTGTTCCGGTCGGCGATCCGGGCCGTTAACCGTTTCCTGCTCTTCAATGTTACCTGGCGCGGCCTGAAATGGCGGGCGGAAGCGTTATGGTCGGGACGTCCGTTCCGGGAGGTGGTCCGCGAGCACACGCTGGTAAGCCCCATGCGGCAGGTCCTGTTGATTCACCGCCGGACAGGGCTGCTGCTGGCCGAGGCGCACCGCCAGGACGCCGCGTCGCCGGACGGCGACATGGTCTCCAGCATGTTGACGGCCATTCAGGATTTCGTTCAGGACTCGTTCCGGAGCCGCTGGACGCAGTTGCAGACCGTGCGTTTCGGCGATATGGACCTGTGTATCGAGCAGCGGACCGGAGTGGTGCTGGCGGGCATCGTGGACGGGGACGTGAACGTGCCGGTGCGGCAGGCCTTCCGGCGCACGCTGGACCGCGTCGAACGGGAGCTGCGCGGGGAGATCGCGGCGTTTGACGGGGATACGGGGCCGTTTGCCCGGGCGGCGCCGCACCTGGAAGCCTGTCTCCGGACGCAGTATCCCGCGGAGGAGAAGGTCTTGCCGCTGACGTGGGCGGTGACGGCGCTGCCCGTGCTGGCGCTGCTGGGCGGCGCGGTGTTCATGCTTTTCGAAGGGCTGGCCTGGCGGGACACGGTCGCGCTGCTGGAGGCGGAGCCGGGGATCGTCGTGCTGGAATCGGGCTGGAGCCGGGGCGGATTCCATGTCAAAGGTCTGCGCGATCCGCTGGCGCCGGACCCGGCGGTGCTTATCGCGGAGAGCGGGGTGCGGATCCCGGTTCGCGCCGAGTGGAAGGCGTACCAGGCGGCGATGCCCGACATGATGTTGCGGCGGGCGCGCGGGCTGCTGGATCCTCCGGCGAGCGTGACGCTGGAAATTGAGGGTGACGTATTGCGTCTGCGGGGAGAGGCGCCGGCGTCCTGGCTGGAGCGTGCGCGCCTGGTGGCGGCGGCGCTGGGCGGGGTGCAGGAGATCGACCTCTCGAGGGTGGCGGAGGCATACGGGGAGTTGGACCGGCAGTGGGCGCGTGCCGTGCGTCAGCTGCGCCAGACGCCGGGCCTGGTGGTGCTGGAGGCGGGGCGCGACAACGGCCGGTACCGGATCGAGGGCTTGCGCGACCCGGGGGCGCCGGACCCTGAGGCGATCCTGGCGGCGATGGACGTCGATCCGGACCGCGTCAGCGGCCGGTGGGAGTTGTATGAATCGGCGGAGGCCCCTTTTGTGCTGGAACGGGCGCGCCGGGTGCTCGTTCCGCCGCCTTCGGTGTCACTGCGCCTGGAAGGCGGCACGCTGGCGGCGTCGGGCCGCGCGCCGCACGCCTGGGTGCGCCGGGCGGCCCTGCTGGCGCCGGGGCTGCGCGGGGTCACGGATTTCGACATGACGGCCTTGCAGGACGCGGAACGCGAGGAGTACGACGCGCTGCGGAGCCGGATCGAGGCGCTGCTGTTTCGCGTTTTTCCGGGAACGGGCGATCCGCTGCCCGGGCAGGTGAACCGCATGGAGCGCCTGGTCGCGGACGTGCGGCGCCTGGCAATACTGGCGGAAATGCTGGAGCGGCCGTTCACGGTCGAAGTGCGCGGCCACGCGCCCGCCACGGGTTCGGAAGACAGCGATACGGCCGTGAGCCTGGTTCTGGCGCGTCGTTTTCTCGAGCTGTTGCGCCGGCGGAACATCGATCCGAGCGTGTTTACGGCCCGGGGGGCGGGCGCGGAATTGCCGGAAGGGGCGGAGGTGCGCACGGCGGTGCACGAGGGCTGGGTGTCGTTCCGCGTGGCAGCGCCGTTCGAGGGGTAGCGGCGTTGCATTGATTCAAGCCGTCTCAGGCCGCGTGACACGGTGTTGGTGCGGCATGCGCGTCGGCACGCGCTGTGCGGTCCGTGCAGGACAGGCGTCTCCCGGCTGGCACGGTTGTTGCATACCCCTCGGCTAAGCCACAACCGGTTTGGTACGACAGGAGCCCTCCGGTACAAGGCCTTTAAGGGAGGTCACGGCATCCGATGCAAACCTTACTGGTTGACGGCCCATCAAGCGTGGGGCCGGGCGCCTTTCGGGCGCCCGGCCCCGTTGATTATGGAGGAGGAACGTAGACCGTGTAACGGACCGCGGCGGCCGTGTGCGCGCTTGCAAAGGGCGGCGTTTGCCTCTAGCGTACGGGCGTGTCGCCATGATCAAGCGCAAGATCTGCATGCTCGGCGCGTATGCCGTGGGAAAGACCAGCCTGGTCGCCGCTTTCGTGAGCAGCCTTTTCTCGGACCGTTACCTGACGACCGTGGGCGTCAAGATCGAGAAAAAACGCGTGCAGGCGGACGGCACGGAGGTGGACCTGTTGATTTGGGACGTGCAGGGCGAGGACGAGACGCGCCGGATCCCGGAAAGTTACCTGCGGGGCGCGGCCGGTTACGTGCTGGTCGCGGACGGTACGCGGAGCGATACGCTCGAAACGGCGCGACGTATCCGCGGGCGGGTCGAAGCGGCGGGGGCGGGGCGCCCGTTCGTCCTGTTGCTGAACAAGGCGGATCTCAAGGACGAATGGGAAATCGACGCGGATGCCGAGGCGGCGTTGCGGAAAGCGGGGTGGCCGGTGTACCGGACGAGCGCGAAGACGGGGGATAACGTGGAGGCGGCGTTTGTGCGGCTGACGCGGGCGATGCTTGAGGCGGGCTGACCATGGAGGTGCTCCCCCCAGCCGTGTCGGCGTACCTGCAGGCCGACTGTCTGCGCGAACGGGCGCCGGCCTACCTGCTGGTGGATCGCGGGGGACGGCTGTCGCGCGTGGGCGGGCACTACGCGCATTACGGGCTGCCCGACGTGCGGCCCGGCGACGCCGTTGAGGACAAGGCCGACTTCCTGACGGGGCTTCTCCCCGCGAACGACGCGCCGGTGCATATTCCGCTGATCCACCTGGGCCAGGAGCGGTACGCCGATGTGCATGTGTTTTCGGCTCCGGAAGGCGACTGGGTGCTGCTGCTGGACGCCTCGCGGGAGGCGCGCCGCCTGGAGAGTCTGCAGCAGAAAGCCCACGAGGTGACCCTGCTGCGGCGGCGCCAGGCGCGCATGCGGAGCCAGGTCAACGATTTGCGCAAGATGCTCGCGGACAAGGCGCGTTTCCAGGATCTGCTGGGGCGCAGTGCCGGCATGCTGCGCGTCTTCCAGTTGATCCGGGACGTGGCCGGCGTGGATGCCACCGTGCTGATCCGCGGGGAGACGGGCACCGGCAAGGAGCTGGCGGCGCGGGCCATTCACGCCCTGAGCCGGCGCAAGGCGGGTCCGTTTGTCGTGATGAACTGCGCGGGCTTGAGCGATTCACTGATCAACAGCCAGCTCTTCGGGCACCGTAAGGGCGCGTTTACGGACGCGGCGCGCGACCAGGTGGGGCTGTTTGAGGCAGCCGACGGGGGCACCATCCTGCTGGACGAGATCGGCGACATACCGATGAACACGCAGACGCGGATTCTGCGGGTGCTGGAACAGAAAGAGGTGTTGCGCATCGGGGACACGGAGCCGCGGCGGGTGGATATCCGTATCCTGGCGGCCACGCACCGTGACCTGGGACGGCTCGTGGAACGCGAGCAGTTCCGGGAGGATCTGCTGTACCGCATCCGGGTGGCGCGTATCGACCTGCCCGCGCTGCGCGCCCGGCGGGAGGATATTCCCCTGCTGACCGAGGCGTTTCTGCACCGGGCCGCGGCCGCGGCGGGAAAACCCGTGGACGCGGTGTCCCCGGACGCGATGCGGGCGCTCATGGATTACGCCTGGCCGGGGAACGTGCGGGAGTTGAAGAACGCCATCGAGTTTGCGGTGATACGCTGCCGGGGCGCCGGCGTCGAGGCGGAGGACCTGCCTCCGGAGATTACGGACCGGCCGTTGACGCCGCCGCCGCGGCAGGAGCAGGACCCGGCGTCGGAACGCGAGCGGATCCGAGACGCGCTGCGGCGCACCGGGGGGCGGCGCGAGGAGGCGGCGCGGCTGCTGGGGATCAGCCGCGCGACGCTGTACCGGCGCATGAAGGCGCTCGAGAAGACATAAGCGGGGCAACCGGGCCGGCCTTTCCGGTACGGACCTGCCGGATCAGGCGCGCAGGAAGAGGAAGTAGAGCAGGAGCACGGCCCCGAGCGTGTACATCAACCCGCCGACCTCGCGCCCCCGGCCCGAGCCGAGCTTGATGAGGGGATAGCTGATGAAGCCCAGCGCCAGGCCGTCGGCGATCGAGTAGGTCAGCGGAATGCCGACCATGGCCAGGAAGGCCGGGACGGCTTCGCTGTAGTCCTGCCAATCGACCTTGCGGACGTTGCGGATCATCATGGACCCCACGATGACCAGCGCGGGCGCCGTGATGGGGGCGTAGCTCCCGACCATGGCGATGACGGGGCTGAAGAAGAGCGCCAGCAGGAAGAGCGCCGCGGTGGTCAGGCTGGTCAACCCCGTGCGTCCGCCCTGTTCCACGCCGGCGGCGCTTTCGATGAAGCTGGTGACCGTGCTCGTGCCGAGGCAGGCGCCGGCGACGGTGCCGATCGCGTCGGACACCATGGCGCGCCCCGCGCGGGGCAGTGTGTTGTCCTTGATAAACCCCGCCTGTTCGCTCACGCCGATGAGCGTACCGATCGTGTCGAAGATGTCCATGAAGAGAAAGATGATGATGAAGGGGATCATGGTCAGGGACAGCGCGGCGCGCAGGTCCATCTTGAAGGCCGTCGGGGCCAGGGAGGGCGGCAGGGCGGCCAGGCGGCCGGCCGGCTGAAAGCGGGTCATGAGCGCCGACTGCGCCACGGTGTCCGAGCCGGCGCAGAGCGGGCAGCGGGTCAGGCCGAAGCGGAGAATCAGGGTCAAGGCCGTGGCGCCGAGGATGCCCCAGAGGATGGATCCCCGGACGCGGCGCGCGTGGAGCGAGGCGGTGAGCAGAAGTCCGAAGAAGAAGACGATCAGATCGGGCGAGGCAAAAGCGGTGTTGAGTTTGACCGCCGTGCCGGGATCCTTGACGATGAGTCCGGCGTTCTGCATGCCGATAAAGGCGATGAAGAGGCCGATCCCGACGGCGATCCCGTTCTTGAGGCTGGGGCTGACGGCGTTGACGATCATTTCGCGCACGCCGGCGAGAGAAAGCGCGAGGAACAGGACCCCGGAAAGGAAGACGACGCCGAGGCCGACCTGCCAGCCGTTGGTATACCCCGCGGCGGCCGCGGCGGGGAGCACGGAGAAGACGAAGAAGAAGTTTTCGCCCATGCCGGGGGCCTGGGCGATGGGGTAGCGGGCCCACAGCGCCATGATCGCGGTGGCCAGCGCGGCGGCGAGGCAGGTGGCGGTCGTGACGGCGCCGAAATCCATGCCGGTATCCATGCCGAACAGGGCGCCGGAGAGGACGGCGGGCTGCACGAAGATGATGTAGGCCATGGTAAGAAAGGTGGTCAGGCCGGCGAGGAGTTCGGTGCGGACGGTGGTGTTGTTCTCGGCCAGGCGGAAGACGCGGTTGAGCATGACGGTATCCTCCGGGTTACAGTTGCGCGTGGGCGCCTATCGTGGCAGAGGGTCGGGCGGGGGTGCAAGGAGATACGCGACGCGGGGGCGGGGCGCGCGCAATGGTGTTGAGACCGGGGCCGCGTTGTGATAGAGCGTGGGTATGGCCAGTAACCCGCATGCCGATACTTCAGCGGTCCCATCCACGGTTTCCGGCACGCTGCCGTGGTCGCGGTCCTGTTTTGTCTGCGGCGAGGCGAATCCGCGCGGGCTGCATGTGCGGTCGCGTATCGAGAACGGGGCCGTCGTGCTGGAGTACACGCCGCGCGAAAGCGATCTCGGGTGGCGGCATGCGGTCCACGGGGGCATAACGATGACGCTGCTGGACGAGGTGATGACCTGGGCGGCCATCGTGGCTGCGCGGCGGGCCTGTGTCGCGGCGGAGGTGCGCGTACGGTTCAAGCGGCCGGTTGCCGTGGGGCAGCGCCTGCGCGTGGAAGGGCGGATCCGGGAAGCGCACGGGCGGCTGTTGGTGACGGACGGTTTTGCGCGGGATCCGGACGGGCGGACGCTGGCGATGGCCAAGGGGAAGTACATGCCGATGACGGGCGAGCAGTACCGCCTGTGCGCGGAGGATTTCGTGAGCGGCGAAGGCGCGCTGGATCCCGGGGCCGTGATGGATGGGCCGTGAGGGGCCGCGCGGCGGGGGGCTTGACAGGCGGTCGCGGATGAGCTACGGTCCGCCGCTCACGACGTGATTGGGCCCCCATCGTCTAGTGGCCTAGGACGCCGGGTTCTCATCCCGGTAACACGGGTTCGACTCCCGTTGGGGGTGCCAACGGCCTGCGGCCGTTGGCACTATGAGCGCACCCAACCATTCACCAGCTACTTACGGCGGTTCCAACACCGATGTCCTGACGAGGGCAACATGACTGGGAAACCGTTCCCACCGACGGAAGCGCTTGTAAAAGAAGTAGATCTGCGGTTCGATTCACTTCTTGAACAGATCCGAGTGTGTTCCCATCCGCTCGAAGACAAGGTTGTTTCCGTCGATCCGGTAGATCAACACCCAGTCCGACTCGATATGACAATCACGTCTTCCGACGAGAGTGCCGGATAGCTTGTGGTCTCGATGGATTGGATCCAGGGGTTTCCCGGAAAGCAGTGTTCGGACAAGAATCTTGAACTTCTCCATATTCCTGCCGCGTCGGACACATCGCTTTGTGTCCTTCTCAAACTGCTTCGTGTAGACGGGCGTGTATTTCATATCCCGAGCTTCCGAAACATGTCGTCTGCGTCATCGCAGATGACAAGGTCGCGCCCAGCTTCGGACGCTTCAAGCGTCCGTTTTGTCGTTGCTGTGGGCACGACGGCATCAAAGGGAAGCCCGTCGCGAAGTTCGACCTGCTTGTAGAACATCGTGATAGCCTGCGTGGCATTCAGTCCGAGACGGCGAAATACGTGCTCTGCGTGTTCCTTTAGATCGGGTTCAATTCTTGCTCTAACCATGGCTGTCTTGCTCATTGAATCACCTCCATGCTGCGGGATCAATGTGCCACACATGGGGTACACGCGCAAGTCATATCATCCGGGCACAATGCGGAGCTGAGTCGAATCCGGCTTTTCCGTAGCACGCTTGCGTGCGGAGGGGAAGGCGGTTTCGACTCAAGGGACTGGTTGCGGCGTGCAAGCCTCGGCCATCACAAGTTCCGCACCCTCCTTATAGTCAACACGAAGAGTTCTCAAAACTCGTTCTTAATCAGATAAAACGACCTGCCAGGCAGTGGATTGACGAGCCAGAAGTTGGTGTTCTCCGGTGCGATGTTGGTGAGGATGTTCTGCCAGCCGCTGCCAGGCGCCAGCAGATTGGTCGACTGCTGCAGGATTTGGAGCCCGGGGGTCACGCCACCGACAGACGTGAGCCGTATCACCGACTGGGTTGAATTGAGGCTAATCTGCGTAAAGGCAGGGGGCCGAACTACCCGCACTAGGTAATCCTCTACCTCGCCGTATGTTGTGTCGCCGCACGGCGCCGGCGGAACAGGGTCAGTGTCGCTGCGGTAGACCCTGACCCTCAGACGCGACCAACCTGCTATCGCATTGAGCGGCGGTGTGATTGTCTTCAAGTACGGACCAACGCCAGACCAGGCGGTCGTGATAGTCTCGCCAGCGTCGTTGAAGTCCCAATCCTGATTCCAGTCCACCCACAATCCCCCTACGTCCGCAGGCTGAGCGTCGCCCAAGGCCACCGTGATGGGGTACTGCTCGCCAGTGGTGAGCACGGTATGCTGTCCCGTGTAGTCGCCATAGGCGTCACTGCCGCTGGCATTGTCGATAGCCCCGACCGTGACGTTACTGATGTACTCAGAACCTCCCCCCGCAGCAGCGCAGATGTCTCTTGTGATCGTCAGGGAGAAATCCGTGCACAGTGGTGCTGACCACGTATCGATCACCAGGTAGTAGCTGCCAGGCGTGAGCGCCAAATCCTCGATAACGTCCGGATTAGCTGTACTGGCGGCGACTCCAAGACACTCGCCCATACTACCCAACGGGCACACGGCATCCAGCGCGATGCCAGCCCACGTGGTTTCCGATGTGACAGCGATGCTGATCCTGACATCCACATCCACGTCAAGTTCGTAGACGATGTCCTCGCCACTATCGTAGTTGCCAAGACAGGTGTTGTCGTAATCGTTGATTCTGCCGCAAGTCGTGTCGTTTGTGACGTAGGGGAGTTGGCTCGGTATAGATATGACGACTGCCTCCTGGCAAGTATCACCGGGTGCAGCCCACAGCAGATCAACGGCAATTAACAAGACAGCACAAGCCGCCAGTACTATGGACAGGCGCTTCATCTTCATGCTTACTCTCCCTCCGTCTGATGGAAACGCGGAGCTGAGTCGAATCCACCTTCTCCATAGCACGCTTGCGTGCGGAGGGGAAGGCGCTTCGGCGCGCTAGCGCCGATAGCGAGCAACTCATGGTTGTGTCAGCTTCTTCATGATGTGACGCGCCAAGTGTTCCTTGATTTCGCGGCGGCGCGGTACTGGCTGACATGCACCGTTCTCCGGGTCCCCGACAGACTCGGCGTACAAAAAAACCGCAGACGCCACATACATAGCGTCTCATTGGTCCGCCTTTCTATAGAGGGATCGCTCTCTGTCACGGTGTGGAGGCGATGTCGAACCGATCCGCGTTCATCACCTTGTTCCACGCAGCCACAAAATCCTGCACGAACTTCTCCTGCGAGTCCTCACACCCGTAGACTTCCGCGATGGCGCGGAGCTGCGAGTTGGAGCCGAAGATGAGGTCGACACGGGTACCAGTCCATTTCACCTCGCCGGTTGCCCGATCGCAGCCTTCGTACACCTCCTCGGCTTCAGAGGTCGGCTTCCATTCCGTGCCCATGTCGAGCAGGTTCACGAAGAAGTCGTTCGTCAGCGTCT
>JAFGIZ010000304.1 GCA_016929365.1 Lentisphaerota bacterium | reverse complement strand
GCCGGCCGCCGCCGCCAGCGCCGCCGCCGAAAGCCGCCGGGAGCCGGGCCGGCGTAGGAGCCGCAGGGTCAGCCGCACGAGGGGATCGAACAGCAGGAAGGCCGCCGCGCCGCCGATCGCGACCGAGGCCCCGGCCGTGTAGAAACCGGTCCAGGTCTCCGGCACATACACGCCGCGCGGCAGCCAGCCGCCGCCGTGCGTGCGCTGGAAATACGGCATGCACAGCAGCAGATAGCCCCCCGCGTAGTACACCGCCTTCGAAGCCCCCTGCGCCACGAGCACGGCGCGGTCGTCCCGCGCCCCCGCGGCGTGCCCCGCCAGGAAGCCGCCCACGCCGCCCGTCACGGCCGGGAAAAACGCGGCGAACCCGCCGCCCAGCATGCCCGCCGCCAGCCCCTGAGCCGCCACGCCGCGCGGCAGCCCGATCCGGCCGCGCCGCGCCTGCCCCGGGATCGCCGCGCGGCGCGCGATGTTCAGCAGCAGGCCCGGCACCGTGAACAACCCCACCAACGCCGGCACCAGGTTCTGGAGCGCCGCCCGCGGTGCCACCGGGGTCCGGTAAAGAAGCATAAATCCGTACAACCCGCACAGCACAAAGGTCGCCAGGCCCACCCCGAGGCGGCGCCAGCCCGCCAGCAGGCGCCGCAGCCCCCCCTGCCCCAGCCGTCCGCCCCCGGGCCGTCCGGACAACAGCATGAAGGCAATGACGCACCACAGGATCCAGGGCCGGTGCGGCTGCAGCACCCGGCCGCAGACCGGTAGAAGGCGCGGTCCCAGCAGGCCCAGGCCCGGCACCAGCAGGCACAGCGCCGCCAGCCCGCCGGCGGCGGTCAGCAGCGCCGCTTCGCGCCCGCGCCCCAGGGCCAGGTATTTCCGGCCCGGCCGCACCGTGAACAGCGCGCTCTCGTCCGGCGCGCCCAGCAGCACCGCCGGCACGGAGTTCAGCAGCGCATACCCCGCGATGAGCCCGCTCATCAACGGAATCACGACCGGCGGGGGCACCGCCGCGCCGTCCGCCGCCGGGCCGTGCAACGCGAGCACCAGCAGCCCCATGACGGTATAAACATGCAATCCCGGCACGCATGCCAGCACCGCCGCCGCGGCCGCCCCCCCCGCCGCACACACGGCAATCACCAGCGGCGTCACGGCCTCAGATCCTCCGCCCGGTCCAGGTACAAGCGGGCCGCGCCGTTTGCCGAAACCCGCAGGCTCCCGCTGACGTCTACGCGCGCCCCCTTCTCCGGAATGCGGGCCTCCGCCGCCAGCGCCTGCGCCGCCCGGCCCCGCGCCGCCACCCGCAGCGCACCCGACCCGTCGTCAACCAGGAACGACAGGTACTCCACGGCCCCGTTCCCGCGCGCCACGTAAGGCCGCCGCATGACCGTGCCCGCCACCCGCACGCGCGCACAATCCATCGGGGGCACCAGGGCGCCGATGCGCAGCCGCGGGATCTCCCCGCCCCGCACCGACAGGTACAGGAACACAAGCCCGACACCCCCGAGCCCCAGTGCCGCCAGGCGCAGCCCGCGCAGCCACGGATCGCGCGGCACTGCTTCGTCGCAATACGGGCAGCGCCCCGCCGTGCCGACATACCGTTCGCAGACCGGGCAGCGCGCGCCGCTACCCGCCGCCCCGTCCTCCTGCGTCGTCCGCATGGCTGCCCCCCGTTGTTTCGCCATGGTTCGCCGTTTCGAACACGTCTTCTACCCGCAACCGCGTCCGGTGCGCCGCCGGCACGCTTTCCACGTCCAGGTCCTTGATCATCCAGCGCGCATCCACCTGTTTCACGCTCCTGATCCACAGGCGCCGCCGGATGCCGCCGTCGGTCCCGTACCCCTCCGCGCGCAGCAGCACGCGCAGCGCCTTGTCGATCCACAACCGCACCCGCCGGTACCCCCCGCCCGCGCCGTCACGCGCTTCCACCACGTAACAGTCGCGGCCGCGGAACGTGTCCCCGCCGGTCACGACGGCATTCGTCCACCACAGGAACGACAGGGTCAGATCGGCCCAACTGATATCCGTGTCCCGGATCGGCGCCGCCAGGGGCGGCACGCTTCCGGAACTGTGCACGTACGACGCTCCGGAATCCGTCAGTCGCACGGTCATCGTTTCCAGCACGCCGCCGAACCGGTCCAGAATGCAATAACGCGCCCGGGGCGGATCCGCCCCCCAGTCCAGTTGCATCTCGAACCCCAGCTCGCGCACCGGAAGCCCCTTGCGCCGCCGGACTTCGAGAGCCCCGCGCACGCGCAGCGGCGTGTCCGGCAGACCCGCCACGACCTGCCGCAGAAGTTCCGGCCCGTCCGGCGTCCCGGCGGAACCGGGTTCCGCCCCCCCCGCCAGCCCGGCCGCACAGCACGCCGCGGCAATCAGGACGGCCGGTCTCAAGCGCTAGCCTTCGGCGGAAGGGCTATCGCCATTCGCACGAATGGCGCGGTCGATCACGTCCCGCACCTGTTCCAGCCCCGTGGCGGGAATAATGATGGTGTCCCGGCGGCCCCCGACGTCCTCGGTGACTTTCAGGAAACGTCCGCGTGGATTCTCCCGCAGATCAAACGAAAACGTCTTGCGCTCAATCTGCACCTGCTCGGTCATCAACTCCGTGTCCATGACCCGTCCCCCCCCTGTTGCATGACTAACCGTGCCGCGTCACCCGACGCCGCGTCCTTTGCCGCCCGACTCTATCAGAACCCCTTGCCCTGTCAACCGGCGATTCCCGCCCGCCGCCGCGCCCATGATGAACCCGTAGTACAACACGATCTCGGCGTCGCCCAGGTTGTATTCCACCAGCCCGTTCGCCAGCAGGGCGACCAGCAGGAGCAACAGCACCAGGGCCGGCACGCTCTCCGGTTCCGGCCGCCGCGCCGTCCGGCGCGCCAGGTACGCTGCGTCGGCCAGCCCGCGAAGCATCCAGGCCAGGTACGCCGCGAACCCGAGCCAGCCGGTCGCCACCAGCACCTGTGCCGGGTTGGAATGCAGATGGTCCCGCTTGTATTCCACCCGCGGCGCGGCCTCCCGCATCATCGGGTTGGTCAAGGAGCGATACCCGACGCCGGCCGGATAGCGCCGGATCAGCGCCGGCGTAATCCGGGTCCACATGGTCAGACGCCCGCCGCCGCCGGCGTCGAGCTCGTCCGGCAACCCCGCCAGCCGCGCCCGCACCGGCGGCAGCAGCAGGCTGCCCGCCACGACCAGCGCGGCGGCGGCCAGCACTCTCCACTTGCCCTTCAGCGCGGCAAACAGCGCCGCCGTCCCCAGCGTGCAGAGCCACGAACCCCGCTTCAGGTTCACCACCAGGGCCAGGGACGTCGCGCCCAGCAGCGCCCAGGCCGCGGCCCGGCGCCGGCGCGTCCGCGGCGCCAGCGCCAGCAGGCCCAGCGCGGCAATGACCCCCAGCATAAGCCGCTGCCCGTCCGTCATCGAACCCGCGTCGATGAGCGCGCTCACGAAATCGGCCGCCCCCCCGCTCCGTACGTCGGCCAGCGCGCGGACGGGATGCACCACGCACAGCTGCAGCGCCAGCACGCCGGCCCCCGCCGCCAGCGCCGTCAGCAGGCGCAGGCGCCGCGCCGGCGTGTTCACCAGCACCGCGGTCAGCGGCAGCACAAAGAACCAGAGCAGCTTCCGCAACTTGGGCACGCCCAGCTCCGGATGGACGCCGAACACCGTCGCGACCGCGGCAATCGCGATCCAGAGGAGCGCAAACCACGTGACCGCCGGCAGGCGGGGCATGCGCCGGACCCGTACGGCGGCGGCCAGGACCAGCGCCAGGCT
Organism: Lentisphaerota bacterium; assembly: GCA_016929365.1. Taxonomy (GTDB): domain Bacteria; phylum Verrucomicrobiota; class Kiritimatiellia; order UBA8416; family JAFGIZ01; genus JAFGIZ01. Next base: position 4,314 of record JAFGIZ010000304.1, on the reverse strand, counting down.
CGCGGCCGCCAGCGCGCGGCCGAGGGGCAGCGAAAAGCCCGCCGTGAAAACCGATCCCAACAGGCAACGGAAAGCCCACTGCTCCATCTTCTCCGGCGCCGGCCGCGTCATGCCCCTACTATCCCACGGGCCCTGCGCCGGGTCGAGCCGAAATCCCCGTTTGACGTCCCGGCATATTACGCTACCCTTGCGGACAGGTGGCTATGCCGGACTGTCCGTTCATTCACGATGATGTCCTGCTGGAGACGCCGGCCGCGCGCCGGCTCTACCACGAGTACGCCGAGGGGCTGCCGATCATCGACTACCATGGCCACCTGCCCCCCGCCGCGATCGCGCAGGACCGCCGCTTCGCCAACCTGGCGGAAGCGTGGCTGCACGGCGATCACTACAAGTGGCGCGCCATGCGGGCCAACGGCGTCGACGAACGCTATTGCACCGGAGACGCCCCGGACCGCGAGAAATTCGACCAGTGGGCCGCCACCGTCCCGTACCTCGTCCGCAACCAGCTCTACATCTGGACGCACCTGGAACTGGCGCGCTTTTTCGGCATCGACGACCGCCTGCTCGGGCCCGCTACCGCCGACGCCGTCTGGGACACCTGCAACGCGGCCCTGGCGCGGCCCGGGTACTCGGCGCGCGGCCTGCTGCGCCGTTCCCGCGTGCGGGTGGTGTGCACCACCGACGACCCCGCGGACGCGCTCGAACACCACCGCGCCATCGCGGCGGACGACGATTTCGATATCCGGGTCCTTCCCACCTGGCGGCCCGACAAAGGGATGGCCGTGGAGGATGCCGGCGCCTTCAACACCTGGGTCGACGCGCTTGCCGCCGCCGCGCAGACGGACATCGCCGACTTCGACGGCTACCGGGATGCGCTGCGCAAACGCCACGACGCCTTCGCGGCCCTCGGGTGCCGCCTCTCGGACCACGGCCTGGAAACCGCTTACGCCGAGGACTATACGGACACGGACATCACGCGCATCTTCCGCAAGATCCGGGACGGCGGCGCGCTGTCCGAGTCCGAGATCCGGCGCTTCAAGTCGGCCATGCTGATCGAGTTCGGCGTGATGGATCACGAAAAGGGGTGGACCCAGCAGTTCCACTTCAACGCCCTGCGCAACACGAACACGCGCATGTTTCAGGCGCTCGGCCCGGATACCGGGTTCGATGCCGTCGGCGACTGCGATCTCGCGCGCCCCCTCACCCGCCTGCTCGACGCGCTCGAGCGCCGCCACAGCCTGCCCCGCACCATTCTCTATACGCTCAACCCCGCGGACTACCCCGTGCTCGTCAGCGCGGCCGGCAGTTTCCAGGACGGCTCCGTCCCGGGCAAGATCCAGGTCGGCAGCGCCTGGTGGTTCCAGGACCAGCTCGACGGCATCGAGCGCCAGCTCGAGGAGCTCTCCCAGACCGGGCTGCTCAGCCGCTTCGTGGGCATGCTCACCGACAGCCGCTCCTTCCTTTCCGCCCCCCGCCACGAGTATTTCCGGCGCATCCTCTGCAACGTGCTCGGCGGCGACATGACCCGCGGCCGCATTCCCGACGACATGCCGCTCGTCGGCCGCCTCGTGCAGGATGTCTGCTGCCACAACGCCGCGCGCTATTTCGGATTCTCCCTTTAGGCAGAAAGCCGCCCCGGGGGCCGGGTCATTTTTCTGGCTTGCCTTCCGCGGCGGCAATCCCGATCATGCGGCCCTTTCTCAACACACAGGAGACGGACAACAGGCATGAATACACAACCCGCGCTCGTCCCGCCGCACGGCGGAACCCTGAAACCGCTCATGGCCGGCAACCCCGCCGAAGCCCGCAAGGCCGCCGAGGAGCTGCCGACGATCCGGATGACCTCCCGGGAAACCTCCGACCTCATCATGCTCGCGATCGGCGCCTTCAGCCCCCTGGACGGGTTCATGACCGAAGCCGACTATAACGGCGTCGTGGACAACATGCATCTGGCCGGCGGCACGCTCTGGCCCATCCCGATCACCCTCGCGGTGACGGCGGAGCAGGCCTCCGCGATCAGGGACGGCGGCGACGCGGCCCTGGTGGACGACGAAAGCGGCGAGCTGATGGGATGCCTGCAGGTGCGCGAGAAGTTCACCTACGACAAGCGGCGCGAGGCCGAACGGGTTTTCGGCACGGCGGACGAGGCCCATCCCGGCGTCGCCAAGGTGCTCGCCCAGGGCGACGTGCTGCTCGGCGGCCCGGTCCGGGTCTTCAGCGAATTGCACTATCCCGAGACGTACGGCGACTACTATGCGCGCCCCGCCGAAACGCGCGCGCTCTTCGAGGAGAAGGGCTGGCGCACCATCGCCGCCTTCCAGACGCGCAACCCGATCCACCGCTCCCACGAATACTGCACCAAGATCGCCCTGGAGATTACCGACGGGCTGCTGATCCACCCGCTCGTGGGCAAGCTCAAGAAGGGCGACATTCCGGCCGAGGTGCGCATGAAGTGCTACGAGGCCCTCCTCGAGAACTACTACCCCCGCGACCGGGTCGTTTGCAAGGTCTACCCCATGGAGATGCGCTACGGCGGGCCCAAGGAAGCGATCCTGCACGCCATCTTCCGCCAGAACTACGGCTGCAGCCACCTCATCATCGGCCGCGACCACGCCGGCGTCGGGGATTACTACGGGCCCTTTGACGCCCAGAACATTTTCGACACCCTCGCGCCCGGCGAGCTGGCCATCAAGCCGCTCAAGATCGACTGGACCTTCTGGTGCAGCGCCTGCGAAAGCATGGCCTCGGCCAAGACCTGCCCGCATCCGAGGAAGGACCACGTCATGATCAGCGGCACGAAACTGCGCGAGCTGCTGGCCGCGGGCGAACATCCGCCTCAGGAAATCACCCGCCCGGAAGTCGCGGATATCCTGATGGACTACTACAAGCAGGAGGCCTGAACATGGCACAGACCAAAGCCACCCACATCACCTGGCACGACCACCGCGTCCCCGCCGACCGGCGCCGCGAAGTCAAGGGGCATTACGGGGTCGTCGTGTGGTTCACCGGGCTCTCCGGCTCGGGCAAATCCACGCTCGCCAACGCGCTGGACTGCATGCTGCACGAACGCGGCTACCACTCCTACGTCCTCGACGGCGACAACATCCGCCACGGCCTCAACCGGGACCTGGGCTTCAGCCCGGAAGACCGGCACGAGAACATCCGCCGCATCGGCGAAGTCGCCCATCTCATGGCCGACGCCGGCCTGATCACGATTACCGCGTTCATCTCGCCCTACATCGAGGACCGCAACATGGCCCGCGACCTGAACCCGGGCGGCCGGTTCGTGGAAGTATTCTGCGCCTGCCCCCTGGATGTCTGCGAAAAGCGCGACCCCAAGGGCCTGTACAAGAAAGCCCGCGCCGGCGAAATCAAGGAATTCACCGGCATCGACGCCCCCTACGAGATCCCGCCGGGCGCGGAGGTCGTCGTGCATACCGATACGGAAAGCGTCGCGGAGAGCGCCGCGAACGTCATCCGGCACCTCGAAAAAGCGGGGATGGTTCCCACCGCCGGGACGCCGCTCTGAGCGCCGAAATTCGGACAAATTGGCCCTTGACTTTCCAGGGGTCTATCCGTTAATTTTTTAACAATTATAAAGACACGTTAAGGAGTAGGGCTTATGACCGCATCGCACGACGCGTTTATCCGGGAAACCTGTGACCGTTATGACCGCGACCGGACGCGGCTGATGGATATCGTGCGGGACATCCAGCGCGAATTCGGCTGCGTCTCCGGCCCCGCCATGGACGCCATCGCCGCCGCGCTCGACATTCACCGCGTCGAAGTCGAGGGTGTGGTCTCCTTCTACTCGTTTTTGTCCGAAAAACCGCAGGGTTCCGTCGTCGTCCGGCTCTGCGACGACATCATCGACCGGCTGAACGGCTTTGACGCCGTGGCCGACGCCTGCAAGGACGCGCTGGGCATCGACTTCGACCAGACCACGGCCGACGGCAAGATCACCCTGGAGCGCTGCGCCTTTATCGGCATGGGCGACCAGGCGCCCGCCGCGCTGGTCAACGACACGGTCCTGACCTGCCTGACGCCCGACGGCATACGCAGCGCGATGCAGACGCTCATGTCCGGCGGCGGTCCCGACGCGCTCGTGACCGAAAACGGCGACGGCAACAATGCGCATCCGCTCGTCCGGAGCATGGTCCGGAACAACCTGCGCGAGCCGGGCCCGGTCGTGTTCGCGCCCCTCGAGCCCGGCGCCGCCCTGGCCAAGGCCGCCGCGCTGACGCCCGCCGAGGTCATCCGCGATGTGAAGACCTCGCGCCTGCGCGGGCGCGGCGGCGCCGGCTTTCCCACCGG
>JAFGIZ010000303.1 GCA_016929365.1 Lentisphaerota bacterium | reverse complement strand
TTCCAGCGCCGCGTAAAAGTCCACGCGGCCGGAGGCCAGGTCCCAGGCCCCGGCGGCAAATACCCAGCGTCCATCGCCGCTGTAGACCGGTTGATCTCCGCTGTTCGTCCACCGCCACGTATTGTTGTCGTCGCCAGCGTAAAAACCCAGACGCTCGTCTCCCCCGCTGCCGTGAAACAGCTCGTAGCCTTGATAGTAGTGGCGCTTCCCGATCAAACGCGTAAATTCCACGAGATCCCCGGCCGGCTTGTACCAGAGCGCCATCGACAGCGATTGCAGACCGTCCAGCGCATCAATGTCCGCCAGCCGCAGGTAACCCCCGTCCTCACCCATCGCAGAAACCGACGTATTATCCATCGCCCGCGTCGCGCTTAGTCCGCCGCCCGTGCCGGTCAGGCACGGCGCTGCCCCGTTGTTGGTGACGAACTGCCCGGTGCCGCCCAGGGTCCCGCTATTACGCAGGCCGTCTTCGAACGTGAATTCCACCAGCGGGTTCGGAGGCAGCCGGAATACCCGTTCGATCTCCGCGGCAGTCAACATCCCCGAAGCATCGTCCCGCGACCCCCACACCCGCACATTGTCGATCAGCCCCTTGAAGGCCCAGCGCCCCAGGCACACCTGACTACCCGCACCGATGACCAGATCCGATGCGTTGGTCACGGCCGTCCCGGCAGGGGGCACGTCCACGGTTCGCGAAACGCCGACAAGCTCGTCGCTTCCTTCCAGTCCGCCGTATATATCCATCCGGCCGGAAGCCAGGTCCCACGACGCAGCGGCAAATACCCAGCCTCCGTCTCCGCCGTAAACCGCCTGCTCCCCGCTGTTGGCCCAACGCCACATACTGTCGTCGTCGCCGCCGTACAGGCCCAGGCGCTCGTCTCCCCCACTGCCGTGAAACAACTCGTACCCCCGATAGTATTGGCGCTTTGAGACCAGACGCGTAAATTCCACGAGGCCACCGGCGGGCTTGTACCACAACGCTATCGTCAGCGATTGCAACCCGTCCAACGCAGCGTTGTCCGCCAGCCGTAAGTAACCCCCCTCCCCGCCCATCGCCGGGACCGAAGTGTTGTCCATCGCCCGCGTTCCGCCATGCCCCATGCCCAGCGCAGTCACCACCGGCGCCACGCCGTTATTCGTCACAAACTGCCCCACTCCCCCCAGCTCGCCGCTATTGCACAATCCTTCCTCAAACGTGAACTCCACCAGGGGCTCCGGATATCCCGCCGCAATAACCATCCCGCTCAACCCCGCCCACACCGCCAGAAACATGGATACAACCCTCATGCCAATCCTTCCCGTTCAAAATACGCGACACACTATGCACTGGATCCTTCGGAAAGAATTCTATCTTAAACATTAATAAAAGCAATACATTTAAAAAATTAATAGATTAGGTATTAACCCCCCTTGGAGGCTCGAATGCAATGTGACACGGCTGCGGGTTTCGACCTAACGCGCGGCCGACGCCGTCACGTAGACGGGGTCGGGAGCAAGCCGCAGGGCGGGCGGCGTAGCACTGCCTATTTGGGCGGCGGCCCCGCCCATCATGTCGGTGACGCGCGGCGCGGGGCCGAGAACCGCCGGCGGCGTCCACGCCGTATCCGGCTGCAGGGCCCACGCTACCCAGACCGGCCCGTCGGGCAGGTCGCAGCGGACGACAAACACCCCTTCCGGCTGACCCGCCAGCAGCCGGCAGGCGGACGCCGCACCGGTCATGCGCTCCAGCACCGCGTACGCCACGTAGGCCGGTTTCGGCATGAAACGCCGGTCCGCGTTGCCCAGGAGCCCCAGCCCGCCCCCGTAGGTGTCGCACAGCCGGAACCAGAAGAAACGATCCACCCCCGCCGCCCGCGCCAGGCACATCGTACGCACGAGCATTTGCGCCTGCTGCCGGGGCGAAACGGGCGCGTGCAGCGCCGCGGCCATGGCACCGCCGGTGTTGTACCCGGACTCGGTGCACCAGAGCTGCCGCCGCCGACCGCCGGGCAGCGGCGGCAGCCGCGCCGTCAGCTCACTCACGCCGCGGAGGTCTTCCAAAAGCGGTGCGTGCCCGTACCCGCGCGGCGCCTCCGAAAACCCGCGCTCGGGAATCGCGTCAGGGTGTCGATAGGGATGTACCGCTACCACGTCCAGGTAGTCCGGATCGGCGCCGGCGTCGAGAAAGGCGGTAATCCAGTCGGGCTTGACCCCCGTCGTACCGCCCATCACGATCCGCGCCCCGGGGTCGGCGGCCCGGATAATACGGCCGCTGAGATTGAAAAAGCGAGCAAACCGCTCCGGGTCGCCCCCGGGCCAGTGCCCCGCCCCGTTGGGCTCGTTCCAGATCTCCCAGTACGGGACGCGTCCCCCGAATCGCTGCACGGCCTCCCCGAGGAAAGCCCGCCAGGCATCCTCCCGCGGCGGCATGGAGATCCGGCGCAGCAGATCGCCCCTGTGCGTACGCGGCCGCGCGATGGCCGGATCGACGGCAAACGCCGGCGTCGTCCCCATCATCGGAAACACCCGCATCCCGTGCGCCTCCGCCGCGGCAACGGCTTGTTCGTAAAAAGCCCAATCCACGGGCGCATCCGGCGCTTCCTGCAAGTCGCTCCACCCGCTGGTGATCCGCACCCACCGCGCTCCGAGCCGCGCAGCCGGGATCACCGTGACCGCGTTCAGCCACGGCCCGGCATTCCGGTATCCGCCAAAAGAACCCGCAATGCCGAAAAATGAAGCCTCCGGATCCATCGGGCTGTGCGGCGGCACCACGGCAAAGTCGATGTCGAGCGCCGCCGTGCCCGCGGCCTCGACCGCAAGCCGGTACCACCCCACCGCCCGCAACCCGGTATCCCCGGGGGGATCGAGCCGGATGCGCGCCCAACCGTTGCCTCGCAACGAAGCCGTCCCGCGCCACACGTTGCGCTCCCACAGGTCCGTCACCGTGTACACGACGTTCGTTGCCGGAGGCACGGCACCGGTATAGCGCAACGTGAACACCTTGGGTTCCGTGGTCCATAGAATGTGCCGGAATTCGGGCGTATGGTCCGCCCACCTTCCGGCAGGGCCCTCGGCCGCACCGAAAGCGTTCGCGCCGAGCAGCAGGACCCCCAGGATCCCGCTCGCGGCGCGCAACCGCGCCGCCCCCCCGCTCGCCTCCGTCCGATTCACATGCACCAGGTCTAGGCTAGGCCCTGCACGCCCTCCCTGTCCAGCCCGGAGACCGCAGACCGCATGGCCGCTCCCAGGCGGCCATCCTTAATTCCTGCCGCGCCCGGCCGCCAGGCCGAGGTGCGGCCGGCCAACCGTGGGACGTTTCGGGTCGGCCCACCGGGCCCTCAGAAACGGGTGGCCGGACGGCCCCCGGTTCAAGGCGCCGCGGGTCGAGCCATACTCGTGTATGCGAGACCCGCGGGAACGCCGAAACGGGGACCGGCCCGGACGCCCGCTTTCTGAGCCCGAAACGCCCCACATCCGTCGCGCCAACCGCCGGACGGCGTGGAAGCCGTCCCTCCCTTCGGCGCGTATCAGACCGCAGACCGCAGACCGCATGGCCGCTCCCAGGCGGCCATCCCTCCCCCATCCCGTTAATCCTGTCGAAAATTCTCCCACACTCTTCTCTCTGCGGGCAACCTGCCGCCCTTAATCGCTCGACACCGCGTGTCTCCTGCCGTTACGCTGAATTGCGTTGTGAATCCATCCGGTACGGCACGAACCCTGCGCGAAGACGTTTCGCTGGTCCTCTGCGGCGAGGCCGGACAGGGCCTGCAGACGATCGAACAGATCCTGATCCACACGCTGAAACAGGCCGGTTACAACGTCTTCGCCACCCAGGAGATCATGTCCCGCATCCGCGGCGGCTGTAATGCCACGGAAATCCGCGTGTCCGCCGCCCCCGTCCGGGCGTTCACCGAACGGATCGACGTGCTCGTGCCGCTCAGCCCGGACGCGCTCGCCCACCTGGGTGGCCGGGTCACGGACCGCACCGTCGTGCTGGCCCCGCGCGACGCGTTCCCGGACGCGCCGAACCTGCTGCCCGTCGATC
>JAFGIZ010000302.1 GCA_016929365.1 Lentisphaerota bacterium | reverse complement strand
CCGCCGCGCCGGGTCCCCAGGTGCGAATGATAATCCGTGCCGAAAAACAGATCGCTGACGCAGTCCTCCCGGGAGACGACTCCGAAGAACCCCCCCATGGCGGCCTACTCCTCGATCGTAATCGCCTCAACGGGACAGCTGTCGGCCGCTTCCTTGCAAGCGTCCGTTTCCTCGTCCGGAACGTCGGCCGTCTTGACCTTGGCCACGTCGCCGTCCATCTCGAATACCGCCGGACAGGCGTCTGCGCACAGCCCGCAACCCACACACGTGTCTTCGTCCACTATGGCTTTCATACTCTCCCTCCTGGTGGTCATGTCCCCAACACAATCAGGCCGCCAGTCTAGGGTCCGCCCCGCCGCGGGGCCAGAAAAAAACGTCAGGACTTCCGCGAACCGGCCGCCAGGCGAACCGCCCACCGGACGGCCTCACGCATGCTGCCCGGCGACGCGCTGCCCTGCCGGGCGATGTCGAACGCCGTACCGTGGTCCGGCGAGGTCCGCACGATCGGCAGACCCAGGGTCACGTTGACCCCCCTGTCGAAGGCCAGCATCTTAAAGGGAATCAGCCCCTGGTCGTGATACATGGCCACAATCGCGTCGGCGCGCCGGCGCGCCTCCGGCAGAAACGCCGTGTCCGGCGGCAACGGGCCGCTGACCGAAAATCCCCGCTCCCGGGCGGCCCGGACGGCAGGCAGGATGATCTCCTGCTCTTCCCGGCCGAACAGGCCGCCCTCGCCCGCGTGGGGGTTCAAACCGCACACGGCCAGGCGGGGCGACGCCGTGCCCAGGCGGCGCAGCGCCTCCGCCGTGAGCTCGATCACGTCCAGGATTCCGGCCGTGCTGAGCGTGTCCGGCACGCGCGCGTAGGGGACGTGAATCGTGGCCAGGCTCACGACCAGGCCCTCGGCCGCAAACATCATGGCATAGCGCCGGGCCCCGGTCAGGTGGGCCAGCATCTCGGTATGGCCCGGGAACGCCACGCCCGCCAGCCGTAGCGCCGCCTTGCTGATCGGGGCGGTCACCAGAGCGTCCGCCCGCCCCTCCAGCACCGCCTGCAGCGCGGCCCGGATACAGGCGCAGGCAACACGCCCGCCGGCCGCCGTGGGCACACCCGGCGCCACGGCCGCAGCCTCGTCGCCCGCGCAGTCCACCACGGGCGCCCCGGGCTCGAGGGCCGGCCCGCATTCGCGAGCCACGGCCTCCAGCAGCGCCGCGCTGCCGTATATCATCGGCTCGCACAGCATCCGCACCGCCGGCTCGTGCAGAAGGCGCAGGCACAACTCCGGACCGATCCCGGCGGGATCGCCCATCGTCACGGCGATGCGCGGTTTACTCATCCCGAGACCCCTCCGTTCCCCGTTCGAGAACCTTCACCGGAATGCCCGGCGGCACCCGGTAACTCCAGGCCGTTTTCGCGCGACTATACACGAACACGATCAGGATGACGAGCACCGCAACCCCGATGGAAACCGCCGCGTGGTGCCGCTCCAGCCACGCGATCACCGGATGCACAAGCGCGCGGCGCACCCGCCGGCGCCGCTTCTCGGAAAGATGCTCCGGAATGCCCGCCCGGTCCCTGGCCGCGTCGCGCAAGGCCGCCAGCGTGGCCTGCAACTCCGCGGCGGCGGCCCGGCAACGATCGCATTTGCGCAGGTGCTCCCGCACCAGCTCCGACTGCGCCGGGCCCAGCTCCCGTGTCATGTAGTCAAACAGGATGTCCTGTATCTCGTCGCACTTCATCGGCATGCCCTGGCCAGTTTTTTCATGGCGTGGTGCAGAATGTAACCCACGTTGCCCACGCTCAATCCCGTGATTTCGCTGATTTCCCTGTACGATTTTTCCTCGTACACCTTCAGGATCACCAACTGCTGCTCGCGCAAGCTCAGGCCCTTGAGCGCCTCCGCCGCGCGGACCGCCGCATCGCTCAACGCGAACTCCGGGCCGCGGTCCGGCGGCACGTAAAGACGCCGTTCCTGCGCCTGGTTGCGGTGCAGCAGGCGCCGCCGCGATTCCTTGCGCAGCCAGTCCACCGCGCGGTTGTGCGCGACGCGGTACAGCCAGCCGGAAAGCCGGGGCGACGGCTCCAACCGGTCTTTCCAGGATCCGAGCAGCCGGATAAAGGTGTCTTGCACAACGTCCTGGGCGGCGCTTTCGTCGTGCACAATGCGCGCGACATAACGCAGGAGCGCGCTTTCGTACGCAGCCACTACGGCTTCGAACGCGGCAACCCGGTCGGATTTGGACTGTGCCGCAGGCGTGCTCATCCCTCCCCCGCCCGTACAACGTCGCGCACGGCGCGTATCTTAGCCCAGCCGGTCCCGCCCGGCGCGCCCGTTACCCCGCGGCCGTCGGGATTACAGCTTGATGCTGAAAGCCGAGAGGGCGTCGATTTCGTCGCTGATACGCCGGATCAGGTCCTCGGACACCATGCCGTTGACCTTCATGATCGCCAGGGAATGATTCGTCTTGTCGTCGTGCGGGTTCCGCACGTCCTCGATGTTGATGCCCGCGCGGGCCAGGTTGACGCCGATCGCACCCAGCACGCCCGGCCGGTCGTCATAGAGGAACATCACGTTATGGCCGATGGGCTCGAACCACAGTTTATTGAATTCATTGATCCGCGAGACCATCAGGATGCCTTCCGCGACCGTGCCGCGGATACTGACCGAACGCAGGCTGCCCGTCCCCGCCGACGCGGTCATGTCCACCGTGATCGAGTTCTCGTAACCCTTGGCGGGGTCCGTCGGCCGGTTGACATAGTCGATGCCCATATCTTTCAGAAACGTCCGGGCGGCGGCTGAATCCATGGAGCGGTCGAAATCGTCCCAGATACCCGCCACGATCGGCACCAGCAGCCATTCGGCATACGGCTCCAGCAGCCCGTAAATACTGGTTTGGATCAGCTTGGGGGTCGCGTCCCGGCCCACCATGCAGCGGCACAGGCGCGCCAGCGTATTGGCGAGGTCGCAATACGATACGTCCAGGCCTTCCGGGATATCGCGGTTGACAATGAAACTGGTGATGCCCTTGAAATCAAATTCAATCAACTCTTCGGCGGCCCGGCGCGCGGCGTTCGCGTTGGCTTCCTGCGTGCTGGCGCCCAGGTGCGGCAGCATGATGTCCGCCACGTCCCGGATGCTCTTGGGGCCCTCCGCGTCCTTCGGATACACGTCGTTCAGAAAACGCAGGCGCTTGTCCCGCTTGGCCGCCCGCAGGGCATCCTCGTCGACGATGCCCGCGCGCGCGCAGTTTATGATCGTGACGCCGTCCTTGACCAGGCCGAGGTGCCGGGCGTCGACGAGCCCGCGGGTTTCGTCGTTCTCGGGAATGTGCAGCGAGATGTAATCCGCCTCCCGGAACAACCTGTCCAGGTCGGTCAGCTCCACCCCCATCTCCCGGGCGCGGTCCACCGCGATGACCGGGTCGTATCCCAGCAGCCGGACGTCAAAACCGGACAACCGCCTGGACAGCAGACGGCCGATATTACCCAGGCCGATAATGCCCACCGTCTTGCCCGCCAGCTCGCGCCCCATGAACCGTTTCTTCTCCCACTTCCCCGCGCGCGTGGAGGCATCCGCCTCGATAACATGCCGCGCGTCGGCCAGGATCAGGGCGACAACTTCCTCGGCGACCGCGTTGGCGTTCGCACCCGGGGTGTTCATGACGTCGATCCCCTTCTTGCGCGCGTACCGTGTGTCGATCGTGTTGAACCCGGAACCGGCCCGGACGATGACCTTCAATCCCGGCAGGGTGTCGATAATTTCCGGCGTGACCTTGTCGCTCCGCACAATCAACGCATAGGTGTCGGGATGCTGTTCCGCCAGCGCCGGCAAATCCGTCTCCGCGTCCTGAACCACAACGTAGTGTCCGTCTTCCGTCAGGATCCGGGCGGCTACACCGTCGAGTTTCGTCGGGATCAACACTTTCTTTTTCATGATGGCCCGATCCTAGCCGCTCCCCCGGGGGGAATCAAGGCTTGACCGCCGTCAAGCCGACTCTATACCGTTGCGTCTATGCGTAGTGCCCGGCAGACGGCGGCCCGCTGCATCCTTGCCGCGGGCCTGTTTTGCGTTTCGGCCGCCGCGACCGCACAGGTCATGGACGACTTCGAGGAGGATGCGGCGGCCGCGGACCGCAAGCGCCCGGGTCTGCTGACCCGTGCGGCGCGCCCGACCCCCGAAGCACAACTGGCCTATGCCCGGGAGCTGGAGGCCGGCGGCCGGATCCGCGGCGCCATGAAACAGTACGCCGCGCTGGTCATGCTCTGGCACGATGCCCCCCAGGCGCCCGAAGCGCAACTGGCCTATGCCCGCCTGCTCGAGAAACGGGGCAAGTACCTCAAGGCCTTCGAAGAATACCAGTATCTGGTCGACCAGTATGCGGGTCAGTTTCCCTACGAGGACGTCGTCGACCGCCAGTTCCGCATCGCCAACCTGGTGATGAACCGGCGGTGGGGCCGTGTCCTCTTTCTGCCGGGATTCCGCTCGCCGGAACGGGCCCTGCCGCTTTTCGAGCAGGTGGTTCGCAACGCTCCCGGCGGCGAGCGGGCCGCCCGCGCCCGTTTCTATATCGGCCTGGTCAACGAGCAGATCAAGGACCTTGACGCCGCCATCCGCGCATACGAGACGGTCTATCACCGCTTCCCCGGCAACCCCTTTGCCGCCGAGGCGGCGTTCCGGCGCGCTGTCTGCCTCTACCGCATGGCCCGCGCGAGCCCGCGCGACGAAGCGCGGTGCCGGCGCGCCCTTTCGGCCCTCGCGGTGTTTCTGCGCGATTTCCCGGAGAGCCCGAACCGGCCGGACGCCCAGCGCTACCGGGACGCCTTGCACGCAGACCTGGTCTTGCTTTCGTACGAAAAGGCCGTATATTATGACCGCATTGCGCAGCGGCCCGAAGCGGCGCGCATCGCGTACAACGATTTTATCAAGCGCTTTCCGCTCAGCGAGCAGGCCCGGGAAGCCAGAGAACGCATGGAAGTGCTCGAGCAACAGCTGGAAGGACAATCCGCCGATGAAGAATAACCTGTTTTGCGCGTTCTGCCTGCTGGCGGCCGCGGTGTACCTGGGGTCCGGGTGCGTGGGGTATCAGCTCGGGTCCACGCTGCCCCCGGGCATCCAGTCCGTTTACATTGCAACGTTCGTCAACGAAACCGGCGAACCGCGCGTCGAGATCGAAGCCACCCGCGCGGCCATCCAGGAATTCCAGAAAGACGGAACGCTCCGGGTGACGGGCAAAAACGCGGCCGACACGCTGCTTACCGTAACCCTCGTCGAATACGAGCTGCAGCCGCTGCGTTACGAAGAAGCCCGCCGCCGCACCACGGAAGAATACCGGTTGCTGCTGACCGCGGATATCGTCTTCGAACGGGCCGCCACCGGCGAGGTTCTCGTGTCGCGCCGGGTGCGCGGCGAAACGGACTTCCAGTTCGGAGGCGACCTCTCGTCCGCCAAGCGCGCGAACCTGCCGGCGGCCTCGCGCGACCTCGCCCACGACATCGTGGAAGCGGTTACGGAGTACTGGTAGACGCCGGGGCCAGGCCGTTGACCCATCGCGCGGCCCGCGCCTTGCGCCGCGCCGCAAGCCCGGCTTTCACCGCGCCGCGCCGCGCCGCCCGGTCGAGATACGAGGCATAGCGCCGTAAAGCCGCTTCCGCCGCCGCGCGGTCCCCCGCTGCGACCGCGTCCTTCAGACGGGTGCGCGCCGTCGTCAGGCGGCGCCGGGCCGCCCCGTTGTCCTCGCTCCGTTTTTCGGCCTGGCGCTGCCGCTTTCTCGCACTGTTCCCTGTAGGCATGGTCTCCCTTCCCGGTTTCCCGAAAAATAAGCGCGCCCATGATACGCACCGCCGCCCCGGCGTCAACCCCCAAATGGCGTGAGCCTTCCCCTCGCCGGGGCGGCGTGCTAACATGCCGGCCGCATGAGCGCGCTCCGCTTTCTCGCCGGCCTGCTGCTGGTTCCCGTCTGTGTCGCCGCCACGCGCACCGTGGCGGCGCTCGTGCAGAGCCTCCGCCCCGCGTCCCTCGCCGCCCTGCCGCCGCCGGCCTGGGCGCTCCTGGCCGGATTCGGGTTCTGGCTCTTTCTCTATGCCACCCTGCCCCGGCCGGTGCGGACCTACGTCCTGGCGCACGAGCTGACACATGCCCTGTGGGGCTGGCTCATGGGCTCCCGCGTCTCCCGGCTGCGCGTCTCGGCCGACGGCGGCAGCGTCACGCTCTCGAAAACCAACGTCTGGATTACGCTCGCGCCCTACTTTTTCCCTTTTTACACCATGCTGACCATAGCGGGCTATGGCGTGCTTTCCCTGTTCTTCAACGTGCAGGCCTACGCCCTCTTCTGGCTCGGACTGGTCGGCTTCACCTGGGGCTTTCATTTCACCTTCACGCTCAGCACGCTGGCCCGGCATCAGAGCGACGTGCTCCTGTACGGCCGCCTGTTCTCCTATACGCTCATTTATCTCCTGAACATCGTCGGCATCGCGTTCTGGATCGTGGCGGTCTCCGGGGCCACCCTCGACGCCTGGGCGGCTTTTACGGCACGGGACATGCGCTGGGTCTTTCAGGCGGTCGCGGACAGGATTCCTTAGCGGGCCAGGCAATAAACGGCCCCCGCGCCGCGTTGCAGGGAGTGTCAAGGCATGGACGTCACGGACAAGGAGCTGATCGCGCGCTACCGGCACGGCGACGTCGCCGCGCTGGAAGCGCTCGTGGAGAAATACCGGCGTCCGTTGTTCGGCTATATCGTGAACATGACGACGGGACAGGCTGATGCCGACGAGGTCTTCCAGGACGTCTGGCTCAAGGTGATCCGCAAACTGCACCGCTACCGGCACCGGAACTTTCGCGGCTGGCTGATACGGATCGCGCGCAATACGGTCCTCGACCGCGCGCGGCGCCGGCCCGAAGCCAGCCTGGACGCGGAAAACGAGGCCGGGACGGCGCGGGTCGACGCCCTGCCCGGGGACGACCCCGGACCGGCGCAACGGTTCGAACAAGCCGAGCTGGGCCGGCGCATCCGGGACGCCGTCGAGACGCTGCCCCCCGAACAGAAAGAGGTCGTGGTGCTGCGTCTGCGCGCGGAGCTGCCCTTCAAGGACATTGCGCGGGTGCAGGGGGTGTCGATCAACACCGCCCTGGCCCGCATGCAGTACGGACTGGCAAAACTCAGGCCCCTGCTGCGGGAGTTATGCTGATGAAACGTGAAACGGATTGCAAACAGGCGCGTGGTTTCCTGCTGCTTGCCCGGTCCGGCGAGCTCGGCCCGCGCAACCGCGCGCGCCTGGACCGCCACCTGGCCGCCTGCGCGGCCTGCCGGACCCGGGCCGCCGAAACGGAGCGGCTGAGCGCCGCCGTCGCCCGCGCCCTGCCCGAAGGCTGCCCGTCCGGCGCGGCGCTGACCCGTATCCGGGCGCACGCGGCCGAACAGACCGCGTCCGCACCGCACCCCCTGCGGCGCCCCTCGCCCGCCTGGGCCTGCGCCGCCGCGCTCGCGCTGATCGCGGGAATCTGGTTTGCCCGGCTGCCCCCCGCGCGCGACACGCGCATCCGCGCCGTCGCGGCCGCAATGGCGATTGTCGCGGAAGATTCCGCCGCGACCAATACGGCCGCCGCGGCATCTCACTCGCTGGAGGCGCTGGCCGCGCGGATCCTGGAATGGGAAGGCCTGGAGCCCAACGGCGAAGCCGTAACGGATCTGTTCAACGAAGACGCTTCGCTTCCGTCCACAAGGACTCAATCGCGTAATACCCGCGCGTTTTCCGGTCGAATATATGGATAACCGCGTCCACGTAATCAAGCACCATCCAGCCCCCTTCGGG
Organism: Lentisphaerota bacterium; assembly: GCA_016929365.1. Taxonomy (GTDB): domain Bacteria; phylum Verrucomicrobiota; class Kiritimatiellia; order UBA8416; family JAFGIZ01; genus JAFGIZ01. Next base: position 674 of record JAFGIZ010000302.1, on the reverse strand, counting down.
AGCTCCCGCACGCCGGTAGACATGCAGGCCGCCGGCCTGCTTTAGCGCCGCCTGTACCCCGTTGTACAGGGCCTTGAGATGCGGCGGACTCGAGCCGGACACGATCACCAGGTAATCGGTCAGACTCGACGTACCCCGCACGTCGAGCACCAGCGGGTCCTCCCCGTGCTTATCCTCCAACGCCTGCCTGGCGGCGGCGGCTATGTCCGCTCCGGTCATGGCCTAGCTCCCGTATAAACCGTGTTCGGCAATGTACATGTGCACCGGCGGCGGGACCAGGTAACGAATGCTCATCCCTTCCGCCGTGCGATGACGAATGTCCGAGGAGGAGACGTCCACGCCGCGGCCGGCCGTGAGATGCTCCAGCAGCCGCCGGGGCCACGGCGGCTCCAGGTTGAGGCGCTCCGGGCGCAGCGACGCCGGGTCGACGCCCGGCCGCATGAACGGCAGAAACGTACACAGGTTCAACAGCCTGTAGATGTCTTTCCACATATGCAACTCCGGCAGGGTGTCCGCGCCGATGATAAAGCAAACGGCGCTGTCCGGAAACTGACGCACCAGCGCCGCCACCGTATCCACGGCGTACGATGTCCCGCCGCGCCGGATTTCCATGTCCGACACCTCGTACAGCAGGTCGTCCTCCACCGCGGCCCGGCACATCGCGAGGCGGTGTT
>JAFGIZ010000301.1 GCA_016929365.1 Lentisphaerota bacterium | reverse complement strand
TACGCGACATGATCGAACGCGACTTGAGCGGGCCCCGGCGTTACGGATACGGAACGATCCGGGAACACATCCTGGGCATGGCCGCTGAACTGGCCGACGGCCGGCGGATCAAGGCGGGGGCGAACGTGGTGAAGAACGCGGCGGGGTATGATTTGTGCCGGCTTTTCATTGGGGCGCGCGGCGAGTTAGGCGCGGTGCGGGAGGTTTGTTTCAAGATACAGCCGCGGCCGGAAACGGAGCAGATAATGTGCGTTTCATTTCCGTCGGCGGAGGCCGCGTGGCGGCTGGTGGATGACGTGGACACGTCGCCGCTGACACCGGTGGTGCTCGATATGCACAATTCCCGGGGAGCCGGGCCGTGGGTGGTGGTCATTGGTTTCGCCGGCAGCCGCGAGGAAGTCGCCTGGCAGCAGGCGGAGGCGCGGCGCTGGGCCGAGATGAGCGAGTGCGATCTGGCCCATGACGCCGAATTCTGGGCTGCGGCGCAAGCCGGCGCGGCGCCGATACGCAAAATGTCCGTGCTGCCATCGAAGCTGGGCGAAACCATCCGACAACTCGAATCCCTTGCCCTCCCCCTTCTCGCCCGCGCAGGCAATGGCGTCATTTATTATTGCGGAGGCCCGGAACCGCCTCCGTCGGAGGTTCCTCTGCACCTGATGCAACGTTTGAAACATGAATTCGACCCCGAAAACAAATTCGCCAGCCCCACCTGAACCGTTCATCGATGAGCGGGCCGCGTTGCGCTGCGTCCACTGTGGGCTGTGTCTGGCCGTATGCCCGACCTACCTCGAGACGGGCGACGAGAACCACTCGCCGCGCGGCCGCATCTATCTCATGCGCCAGCTCCAGAGCGGCCGTGCGGAGCTCGGCGCGACGACCGTCCAACCGGTTGACGCCTGCCTCGGCTGTCTGGCCTGTCAGCCGGCCTGTCCCGCCAATGTGAATTACGCCGACTTGCTGGACCATACGCGACACCACATCGAGCGCCATCATCGCCGGCCCGCGGCTGAGGTGCTGTTGCGGCGATGGCTCATCGAGTTCGTCTTTCCGCATCCCTGGCGGATGCGGCTGGGGCTGGCCGGCGCGCGGCTGGCGCGGACGCTGCGGCTGCAAAAGGTGCTGCCGGAATTCATGCGGAAGATGGTGGCGATGGTGCCGACGGAGATGATCCGGCAAAACATCCCGCCCCGCTCTCCGGCAACCGTGCCCGAAACCAGGGGCCGCGTCGGATTTCTCACCGGCTGCGTGCAGAGCGTGATGTTCGGCGGCACCAACAACCAGTGCGTGGCGCTCTTGAACCGCGCGGGCTACGAGGTCGTCACGCCCGCCGGCCAGACCTGTTGCGGCGCGCTGTACGCGCACCTGGGCGACCTCGAAGAAGCGCGCGCCTGCGCCCGCCGCAACATCGCCGTATTTGAGGCGCTGAACCTCGACTACGTGCTGACGGGCGGATCCGGATGCGGTTTCGCGCTCAAGGAATACGGCCACCTCTTGCGCGACGACCCCGCATGGGCCCAGCGGGCGGCAGCCTTCTCGTCCCGGGTGCGCGAACTGGTGGAACTCCTGCCGCCCCGCCCCTCCGGAAACGGTTTGTCGCAGGCCATCGTCACCTATCACGAGTCGTGCCACCTGGCTCATGCCCAGGGCATCCGGCGCGAACCGCGCGCGATTCTTCGGGCCGTGTGCGGCGAGCGTTTTGTGGAACTGCCGGAGAGCGATCTCTGCTGCGGCAGCGCCGGCAGCTATAACCTCACCCAACCGGAAATGGCCGACCGCCTCCAGCGGCGCAAAACCGCCAATATCCTCAGGACCGGCGCAACCATTGTCGTGACCACCAACCCGGGCTGCCTGCTTCAGATTCGCGCCGGCCTGGCCGCCGCCGGCCGCCCGGATATCGCCGTGATGCATCTGGCGGATTTCCTCGCCACCGTGCCGGGCGCGCCCACCGCCTGAATGACTTCGTGCCAATCTGAGCCGCCTCGTATGCCGCGGCAATCAACCAGAGACTCTTGCCTTGGGCCGCCTTCAGGACGATCATGTACCGGACCGGTGTGTCCGCCAACTCTCGTCAGTGGAGTCCTTATGAAGATTCAACAACTATCGCTCGTTCTCGAGAACCGCCCCGGGACACTCGCCGCCCCGATCGAGGCTCTGGCCAAAGCGGAAATCAACATCACCACTCTCTGCCTGGCCGAGTATGGAGACTCCGGCATTCTGCGCCTGATCATTCCCGACTGGCGGCGGGCCAAGCAGGTTCTGGAGGAGGCTGGGTTTGCCGTGACCGTTACCGATGTTCTGGCGCTGGACGTCGCCGACAAGCCCGGGGGGCTGGCGGGTGTGCTGCGCATTTGCGCACACCACAAGCTCTCCATCGAGTACATGTACGCCTTTACCGAAGGCTCCACCTCAACCCTCAGCCACATCATCGATGGGCCCGCCGAGCAGCGGGCGCTGCTGGTCTTCCGGTTTGCGGACCCGGACGCGGCAGTGACGGCTCTCGCAATCGAACAGGAACGAATCAGTGTTGTGGACTCGGTGCAGCTCTTTGGAACGGAAGGGACCCAAAAATAGAACCAGGGCCTTGGCTCCTCGTCCCTGTGCGGGAGCCTATTCCTGCATTCCGGAGCGCTCCATTTCAGCCGCGTAAATGGCCGCTCCCAGCGCACCGGTGAATTGCGCCTCGGGCGGAACGACGATTTCACAGCCGAACGCCTCTCCAGCCAACCGGACAAGCGCCGGGTTGTACGCCGCCACGCCG
>JAFGIZ010000300.1 GCA_016929365.1 Lentisphaerota bacterium | reverse complement strand
GAGGAACACGAGCCGGCCCCTCCGGACCCGGGCGCCCCGCATGCTTGGCTCCGCCCGACTCCCTGCTTGTCAGGCGGCCCGGCATCCGGTTAAATCCGCAACGTTATGCCTGAAACCGAACCTGCGCACACCGTCCGCATCAGGGATTGCGCGCTCTACGTCGACGAGCGCCGCCTGCCGTTGATCAGCGGCGAATTTCATTTCTGGCGCGTCCAGCGCAGCAACTGGGAAGCCGTCCTGGACGGCTGCCGCGAGCTGGGGCTCGAGATGCTGGCCACCTACGTGGCCTGGAACTACCACGAGCTGGAACCTGGACGTTTCGATTTCACGGGCGAAACCTGTCCCGAACGCGACCTGCGCGGGTTCCTCGAGCTGTGCCGCGAACGCGATTTCCCCGTGATCATGCGCCCCGGCCCGTTCATCTACGCCGAATGGCCGCACGGCGGCCCGCCCGAACGCGTGGCCAACCTGCCGCGTCTCTCGGACGCGTTTTTGAGCGAATCGAAAGTCTATGTCGACGCCGTCAGCGCGGTGCTGCGTCCCTTCCTGGCCACCCGCGGCGGTCCGGTCGTCCTCGTGCAGGCCGATAACGAGCCCTGGCCCAACCTGCGCGCCCGCTGCGAGGAACTCGGCGCGGCGGGCGGCGGCGGCCCCTTCGCCGACTGGCTGCGCGAGGCCTACGGCGGCCGTATCGAGGCGCTGAACCGGGCCTGGCGCGCGGCCTTTACCGACTGGACCGAGCCGGCGATCTTCTTCGAGGAATGCTACATCAACCGCAGCCTGCCCCTCAACGCGCGCCTCCTGCCGGCCCCCCGCTATACCCGGCGCTATAGCGACGGACAGCGTTTCGTGGAAGATTACGCCACGCGTATCATCGCCGCCGTCGCCGCGCTGTACCGCGACGCGGGCATCGACGTGCCCCTGTACATGAACGGCTGGCATCCCTACGCGCAGAACTTCGCGCAGGCCATGCAGACCGTGGACCTGGCGGGCGTGGACGGCCTGCACCGGCACCCGGCCTTCTTCGATCCGGCGGCGCCGGAGTTCGAAAACGACTACCGCTGGTATACCGAGTCGATCAAGATGACCCTGCACGACACCGGCGGCATCGGCTACGCCGCCGAAATGGGCATCGGCCATCCCACCGTCGGCCTGGCCCGCCGCCTGACCTTCGCGCCCAAGCCGGAGCATAACCTGTTCGACTACCTGTTTTACATGGCCCACGGCATGAAGGCCTGGAACTGGTACACGCTGGTGGATCGCGACAACTGGGTCTGCGGCGCGCTCAATACGTTCGGCCGGCCGACGCCCTACGCGGACTCCGTCCGCGAGGCGCTCAAGGTCGCGGCTGCCGTGGACGTGAGCACGCTGCAGCCGCTCAAGACCTGCAGCCTGGTCACCCACAAGGGCCACCGCTACACCGACAGCGGCAACTGGGCCGCCGTGTTCGACGCGCTGACCGGCGCGGACCTGGATTTCGACCTCGTCGATCCCGCCTGCAGGAACCCCGCGGCGCCGCTCTGCTTTTACGGCGGGGCGGACTGGCTGCCGCGCGAGGCGGCGGATGCGCTGCGCGAATACGTGGAACACGGCGGCACGCTGGTCTGCTTTACGCGCCGGCCGGAAACGGACGCCGGCGGCGGCGCGCTGGACCCGTTCGGCCTGCCGGAACCCGCCATGGTGCGCCCCGTGAGCTGTCCGTTCGAGATCGTCTGCGGGGAGCACCGCCTGCGGATCGCCGGGGGCGGCCACCACGGCACCGTGTTCCTGGCCGGCTACCGCCGCCTGCCGGAAGACGCCGAACCGGTTTATGCCGTCCTCTCCGCCGCGGCGCGGACGGAGCTGGTGGACATCGGGCTGGGCGCCGGCGAGCGGAAGCGGTTTATCATGGGCTGCCGCCGCCCCCTCGGGCGCGGCTCGGTTATCCTCCTGGGCATCAATCCCAACCCGGCGCTGAGCGACCTGGCCCGGCGTCTGTCCGGCGTCTCGTACGCGGTCCGCACCGACACGCCGCGCGTGTTGACCCATCCCTGGCGCCGGCCCGGCGGCGGCGTGGTCATCTTCGCGGTCAACCTCTCCCCCCAGGGCACCTACGCGCGCATCGCCCTGGACACGGACTACCTGGGGCTCAACGGGCCGCTGCGCGCCCGGGACGTGCGCGACGAACAGGATCTCGACCTCGCCGCCGGGCCGGACGCCGCCTTGACGCCCTACCTGCGGCCCCACGACGTCGGGGTGTGGCTGCTGGAAGAAACCGGGGCATAGCGCGCGGCCGGGCAGACTGCAGACTGCAGACCGCAGACCGTCAGGGGCGTGGGCCGGCGGCGCGGCGTATTTCCTCCGCGGACAGCGGGCGCTGCAGGACGCGCAGCCGGGCGAGGTCCCCGGCAAAATGGCCGCCGATCCGCTCGTGCATTCCCGCCAGGACCGCCAGGATGCCGCTCGTGCCGCCGAGCACCATGTTCTCGTCGGTACGCAGGCCGTCCGACGCGACGGGGGCGCCGTCGGCCTCGCCGTCCACGTAGAGCTTCAGCTCGCGCCCGTCGTACACCGCGTGGACGGTGTACCAGCGTTCCGGTTCCAGCGGCTGCCGGCCCTCCAGCCAGTCCATGGTCCGCTCCCGGTTCAAGCGCGCGATGACCAGCCTGCCCGCGCCGGTCAGCCCGATGCCCATCGCGTCGCCCCACTGGTCGAAGATCACCTGCGGCCGCCCGGCCGCGCGGCACCGCAGCCGCAGCTCCACCGTGAGCGGGCCCGGCGGCATGTTCAGCGGCCGATTGCCGCCCGGGGCGGCCGGCACCCGGTCATCGTCGCCGTCGAAACGCAGGTACCAGGGGCCGTCCGGTCCGTCCCGGAGCACGCGCGGCCGCGCCGGATCGCCCTCCGGCGGGAGCCGGAGATCGTGGCCCAGCGGCCCGCGGTCCGCCAGCCGGTCGGCATCGGGGCCCCACAGCTTGAGCAGCGTCGGGCTCAACGGCGGACCGAGCCTGTCCAGGGGCGGCGGTATCATCGGGTCCATCACCGTCGCCGGGTCCACGCGGGGCGCGTCCAGGACGGCCGGCGCGGGATAGACGACGCCGCCGTCGGCCAGGCGCACCGCGCCGGTATAGCGGTCGGTCCGGTCCTGGACTCTGCGTTTTTTCCACCCGTCCTCGTAGTGCACCGGCGCGAAACCCGGCCCGGCGTAGAACCGTTCCACGAACCCGTTGCGCAGAACGTCGGGCGTCAGCGTGTACCACAACGACGTCAGGCCGTTCCGCATCAGGACGCCTCCCGCCACGTCGTCCCACGGCAGCCCCTCCACGCGCACCGTGCGCGGGTACAGGTTGTCCGGGCTGCCGGAGACGATCAGGCGCGCCCGTACGCCGGCGCGGATGCGGTGCAGCGG
>JAFGIZ010000299.1 GCA_016929365.1 Lentisphaerota bacterium | reverse complement strand
TCGCTGCACGGCCGGCCTTGCAGGAACTGCCCGAGGTACACGCGCAGCCCGGCCCCCGCCGCCCGCACGGCCAGCCCGACCGCCGCGGTCGTCTTGCCCTTCCCGTCCCCCGTGTAGACCTGCACGTAGCCGCGCGGCCCCGCTTTCCCGCTTTTCGCTCCAGCCATCCTGTCCATCCTGCGGATTCTGCCTGAACCCTATCTCCGTACCAGTATATAAAGGAACACCGGCCCGCCCAGCACGGCGGTAATCGCGCCCACCGGAATCTCCGTCGGCGCGATGACCGTCCGCCCCACGCCGTCGCACAACGCCAGCACCGCCCCGCCCAGCAGAAACGCGCCCGGCAGCACCCGCCGGTTGTCGAACCCGCTCAGCCGCCGCACGACGTGCGGCACGATCATCCCCACAAACCCGATCGGCCCCGCAACGGTCACGCACGCGGCCGTCGTCAGGCCCGCCCCCAGGAAGGTCCAACGCTGCACCCGGGCCACGTCCACCCCGTGGCCCAGCGCCGTGTCCTCGCCCAGCGCGAGATGATTGTATTCCCGCGCCAGCCAGCCCAGGATCGCCAGCCCCGGCAGCCCCGGCACCAGGAACGTCCACACGTCCCGGTACCCGATCACATCCAGGCCGCCCATCATCCAGCGGTGAAACGAGACGAACCGGTACGGCGCCACGAAATAGGTCATCAGCATGATCAGGCTGCCCGACACGATGCTGATCGTGACGCCGGCCAGCAGCAGCGTTTGCGCCGATACCGCCCCCCACCGCCGCGCGAACCCGTAAATCATCGCCATCACGCCCGCCGCCCCGGCCAGCGCCAGGGCCTGCGTGGCGGTCAAGGGGCCGAACGCCAGGTCCAGCGCCGGAACCGCCTGCGCCGCAAAGGCCCCGATCGCCGCCCCGCCCGACACGCCCAGGGTCCACGGTTCCGCGAGCGGATTGCGAAACAGAACCTGCAGCGCCGCGCCGGTCAATGCCAGCGCGCCGCCCGTCAACAGCGCGAGCAGAACGCGCGGCACGCGCTGGTGGAAAAAGATCAGCCCCTCCGCCGTGCGCACGGCGCCGAGGTGGGCGGCGACCGCCTGCGGCGCCAGGCGCGCCGCCCCGATCCACGGCAGCACCGCCAGCGCGGCCAGGAAGAGCGCCCCGTAAACCCACAGCGAAACACGCAGCCTTGGGCCCTCACGCATGCGCCGCCTCCGGTCCCGCCGGCACGCGGCGGCGCGGCACAATCAGGGGTCCCCCGCTTTCCGGGTGCGTCCGGACCAGGACGTCCTCGCCGTAGGCCCGCCGCATGATTCCGGGGCGCACGACGTCCGCCGCCGCCCCGTCCGCGGCCACCCGCCCCTCCGCGAGCAGCAGCAGGCGGTCTCCGAACAGGGCGGCCAGGTTGACGTCATGCGTCACCAGCACCACCGCCGGACCGCTCCCGCCGACGTCCGAGAGCAGCCGCATCACCGCCGCGGCATGGTGCATGTCCAGCGCGCCGGTCGGCTCGTCCAGAAGCAGCAGCTCCGGCTCCTGCGCCAGCACGGAGGCGATCAGCGCCCGGCGCCGCTCGCCGCCCGAAAGATGCGACAGCGGCCGCTCGCGCAAGCCCGTCATGTCGACCGCGTCGAGGGCGCGCGCCACGGCACGCCGGTCCGCCGCCGTCATGACGCCCGCGCCCCGCAGGTGCGCGTAACGCCCCATGCCCGCGACCTCTTCCACGCTGTAGTCGAACAAGGCGGGTGTCTCCTGCGGCAGGAAACCCAGCCGCCGCGCAATCGCGCGCCGCCCCAGTCCCGCCAGCGGCCGCCCGTCCAATGTGACGGACCCCTCGCGCGGCGCCAGGATACCCGCCGCCAGGCGCAGCAGCGTGCTCTTGCCCGATCCGTTCGGGCCCACGATACAGACCATGCGCTCGACTCCGAACGCGAGCCCGTCGACCGACAGCCGCCACGGCCCGTCCGTATAGGCAAACCCGACCCCGTCCAGCCGCAGCCGCGCTTCACTCACCGCCCGCCTCCGCGCGCCCCGGATGGATCGCCGCCGCCAGCACCGCCGCGCTGCGCCCCAGGCGCGGGCCGGGCACCAGCAGAAAATCGTTTGTCATATAATGAATCCGCCCCTGCTCCACGGCGGGAACGCCGTCCAGCGCCCGCCAGTCGGCCCGCAACCGCTCCCGCCGCGCCCGGGACACGCCGGGCGCCACTTCCAGGATCACCCGCGGCTTGCGTTCCAACAGCGCCTCTTTGGAGACGCGCGGGTAGGCGCCCGTCGCGTCGCCGAACACGTTGCGCCCGCCGGCGATCTCCAGCAGTCCGTCCAGGAACGTTCCCGGCCCCACCGTCGTCAGCCCCGTCAGATCGCCCGGCACGCGCCCGAACACCAGCGCCACGGGTTCGGGCGGCGCGTCCGCGACCCGCGCGCGCACCGCCTCCAGCTCGGCCCGCATCCGGTCCGCCAGGGCCGCGCCGCGCGCCGCGACGCCCAGCACCCGCGCGATCGACCGCACCGCCGCGAGCACGTCGTCCAGCGTGTCCAGGGTAACCCCGTGGAAACGCATGCCGTAAGCCTCCGCGAACGCGGCCAGGCGCTCGTGCCGCCCCTGCGACAGGATCAGGTCGGGCTTGAGCAGCAGAAGCTGCTCCCGGTTGGGATCGATCCAGCCGCCGATACGCGGCTTCTGCGCCGCCTCCGGCGGATACGTCGCGTGCCCGCTCACCCCCGCCACGCGCGCGCCGCACCCCAGGGCGAAAACGATTTCCGTCACCGCCGGCGACCCGCAAATCACGCGCTGCGGCGCTCCGGGCTCCGCGGTCCCGGCACGCACGGCCGCCCCGGCCGTGCACAGCACCAGAAAAAGCGTTTTTCCCGCCACCCGCCGTCCTCCTCATGCGGCCCGCGGCCGCCCCCGAGACCGTCTACCTTAAATCGTACAACCTGTTGTCCGGCGAAATAAAGCCGCAACCGGGCGCCGGCTCCCCGCTGCCCCCGCTTTCCACGTAACGGTCCTTGAGGGATTCCGCGTGGCCGTCCGCGAATCCCACGTTGGTCCGGTCCCCGTGGCGGAACCCCTGGGTGCCCGCCAGCGTCAGCGCGGCATCCGTGTCCAGCGGACCCGGCTCCGGCGAACGCATGAACTTGTTGGCGCCGCTTTCGTACTCCCCGTCGCCGAACAGCGCGCACTGGCTCGGATCGCGGATGTCCGCCATGCAGGCGGAAGGGGTCGAGCCGTACAGCATCTTGCCGTCCCGCCGGAACACGCGCCCGCCGATATAACTCGCGTTGTAGTTGTAACCGGTATAGCGGTCCTCGTCCCACATGGCCGCGCCGTGAAAAGACGGGCACTGCTGAATCTGGAACTGTGTGCCCATCTCCCACAGGAACCACTCCCACGTTTTCGTCTCGCCCGTGCTGTAGTCGCGCTCGTACGCGGGCGGAAACGCCCCGTGGTCGTCCTCGTAGGCCGCGGCGGCCAGGACCATCTGGCGCAGATTGCTCAAGCACTGGATGCGCTGCGCCTCCTGCCGCGCGCGGCGCGCCGCCGTCGTCAGCAGCGCGCCGAGGAACGCGATGATGGCCATCACGATCAGCAACTCCAGCAGCGTAAAACCGCCCGGCGCGCCATGCCGCCTCCCGTCGCCGCGGCTACCGGTCATGACGCACGCCCAGTTTGAAGAAGGCCGACGGCACGTTGGTCGTCAGCTCCGCGCTTGTGGGGATGACGCCGGCGGCCGGGTCCTCCGTCTCGAGCCGCAGTGCGTCGCGCCGCCACACCGGCGCCGCCAGGTCCGCGGCCCAGCGGACCCGCACGTCCGCGTCCGGCGCGTTCGTCGCCGCCGCATAGCGCGCCCGCACGCGCCGCGCGCCGGCGCTCTCCGCCGTCTCCACGCGCAGGGCGGGCGCCCACGCCGCGTTCGCCGGAAGGCGGCCCAGGCCGTACTCCACGAGGTTCGCCGTCCCGTCGCCGTCCCAGTCCGCCGCGTCCGCCTCCCGGGCCGGATCGGTCATCCATGGAAAATGCTTCGCGCGCCAGCGCTCGTACGGCAGCGCCGGCGATACGTCGGCCACGGCGTCGATCTCCGGATTGCTGCCCGCCGCCCGCTCGATCCGCACGTAACGGATCCACTTCAGGCCCGTCTCCGGGTCCGCCGGCAGGTCCAGCGCCCCGAGGTCGTAGCCCGTCCCGCCCGCCGCGCCGCGGTACCGCGCCGAGACGGCCGCCACGCTGAGCCCCGTCCAGTTGCTCGCCGTTACGCCGGGATCGGGCGCCAGCGTCGGGTCCGTGGCGCACCCCCACCACGCATTGTTGGTGAACAGGTTCGTAACCGCCCGGCCCGGATCGTACACGCGCCCCAGCGTGTGCATAAACGTGTCGGCCTCGGGCGCGGCAAACGCGTACCACGTACCGCCGTCCTGGCTGACCGAGACCGCGGCGGGTTCCGACTTGCATTCCCCCGACACCAGCGTGTTCGACGGATCGCCGTTGCTCCAGGACGCCTGGTCCTGCAGCAGCGTCTGCTGGCTGTTCCCGAAAACCAGCAGGTCCACGCCGTACGGGTTGTCCGGATGATCCAGCACCGCGTGGTCGAACCCCAGCGTGAGGTGGCCGCCCGCGCCGATCGAAACCACCTCGAATGCGCGGAAGGCCGGATACACCGGAACGACCGGCGCCGGCTCGCCCAGCGGAACCGCGCCCCGGTCGCCCGTCGTGTCCACCGTCGGCCGCCCCAGCGCCGCCGCCGCGTTGGTAAACGGATGGCCCGAGATCCAGTCCGGATCGGTCACGGTCGTGCCCGGATCGTACCCCGCCACCGCGACCGCGAAAGGATAATGCACCGCCGCCGCGACGAACCCCGGGGGGACCGCCGTTCCGTTCGTGCCGTAACTCCAGATGTCCCAGGACCCCGCGCTCAAAACCCGGTCTGCCGGCCCCGCCGTACGCCGCCCGGCCGTCCCCTCGGCATAGCGGTTCGTTCCGTCCAGGGTCCAGTAGCTCCAGCGCCCCGCGGCGCGGTACACCGCGCCGGTATGATCGGCTGCATAGGCCGTCGGCCGTGCGTCGTGCCGACCCGTGCCCGGCAGCACGTCGCCCGGCCGCCGCGGACGCCGGTACTCCAGGCCGGTCAGAAACAGACCGTCCAGGGTATTGGTGAGCCGCCCGGAAAGCCCCGGGTCCGCGTTCGTCACGGCCCGCCACAGGTCCAGGCCGGTCGCCTCCCCGTTCCAGCGGTACCCCCAGGCCAGGGCGTGCGGACGCCGGCCGTCATGCCAGTCCGCCACGAAAACGGCGCGGTTGGTCCCCGTGCCCGCCCAGATTTCGATCTCGTTCCACGCCAGCCCGAAAGCCTGGCACGCGGTCAGCGCCGCGCCGGCCAGGGCCGCGGCCGTGCGAACCGTCATTCGCGGTCT
>JAFGIZ010000298.1 GCA_016929365.1 Lentisphaerota bacterium | reverse complement strand
TTGCATGTCCGGTTCCCGGCCCCGTGGTCCGTCGTGGCCGAAAATCGCCGGATTTCAAATTGGCGGAGGGGGAGGGATTCGAACCCCCGGTACGCAGAAGCGCACAACGGATTTCGAGTCCGCCGCCTTCGTCCACTCAGCCACCCCTCCGTTTTCGTCCCGACTCCCCTGCGGAGGTCGGAACTGCGCCGGGACCAGTCCAAGCCATGCCTTGCGAGGAAAGGAGAGTAGTCGAGGTAGACCCGCAAGTCAACACGCGCAAGGGGTCAGTCCTATTATTCAGGTGTCCGCCTCGCAAGGGGTCAGTCCTATTATTCAGGTGTCCGCCTTGCCGAAATTGCGGTGTCGTGTACTATGGCCGGATACCTGAATAATAGGACTGACCCCTTGGAGCTATTATTCAGGTGTCCGCCTTGCCGAAATTGCGGTGTCGTGTACTATGGCCGGACACCTGAATAATAGGACTGACCCCTTGGAGGGGGATGCGGAATGCGAACGTCGGTGCGGATAAACCTGTTGCTGGGGGCGGGATTGCTGGTGTTTTCGTTTGCGGCGGCGTTTTACCGGATTTCCGGAGCGGATATCGGGTTCCATATCCGCACGGGCGCCCACATTCTGGAAACGGGGCGGATTCCGGCCGTCAATACGTTCTCGTTTACCCGGCCGGAGCATCCCTGGCTCCTGCAGCAATGGTGGCCGGGCATTCTGTTCTGCACCGTGTGGCGCGGAACCGGGGTCGCGGGCTTGATTGTGCTGAAAGCCCTGATTGTTGCGGTCACGTTCGGCCTGGCCCTGGCGGCGGCGCGCGCGGAAACCGGGCCGGAGGGCCGGGCCTGGCCGTACTGGGCGGCGACGGCCGGGGTCTGCCTCGCCCGCCTGCGGTTCCTCGTGCGGCCATTCCTGTTTTCGGCCCTGTGCTTCGCGCTGCTCCTGTGCTTCGACCGCCGCTACGGCCGGCGCAAGGGCTGGCAGTGGGCGGGCGTGCCGCTGCTCATGGCCGTGTGGGCCAATACGCACGCGGGGGTGCTGTACGGATTCCTGCTGCTGGCGCTGTGGACCGCCGCGGCGTGCCTGGACGGACCGGCGGAGGAACGGATGCGGGCCGTATCGGTCCGGGGAATCGGCCTGCTGCTCGCCGCCGCGCTGAGCGCAGTGACGCTGGAGTGGATCAATCCCAACGGATTCCGGGTGATTTTGGTGCCGGTCGCCTATTTCGGCGACCCGTTCTGGCAGTCGGCCATCAAGGAGTTCCAGCCGCTGGTGTGGCGGCATCACAAGCCGTTCTACCTGTCGGTGCTTGTCCTGGCGGTGCTGCAGGGGGCTTCCTGGCGGCGGCCGCGCTGGAGGCTGGCCCTGCCGGCGCTGGTGCTGGCGGTGATGAGTATGCGCTCGCAGCGGTGCGTGCTCTTTTATGCGCTCGCGATGATACCGTACGCGGCCTACATGCTGAGCCGCCTTTCCGCCGGCGGGCTCAAGGCGCGAACGGCCGCGGTTGCCCTGCTGCCGCCGGTCTGGCTGGTTGCCGCCGTATTCTTTCTGCGCGATCCCACCTACCGCTTCGGCGTCGGGGTGTATGCCGGGTATCACCCCGAGGGAATGTTCCGGTTCATGCGGGAGACGGTTGCGCTGCAGAACGTGTTCAATCACATGCGCTACGGGGCGGGCATGCTGTGGCGGTTGTATCCGGATTTCCGGCCGTTTATTGACGGGCGCTGCGAAGCGTACGGCAAGGCCTTCTGGCGCGACGTGTACCTGCCGGCCGCGCGGGGCGAGCCCGTCTGGCGCGACGTGTTTGCACGGTACGGGGTCACCGGCGCCTTGCTGACGCTGCGGCATGGGCCGGTAGGCGGCCGGCTGGCGCGCGCCTTGCACGCCGATCCGGACTGGGCGCTCGTGGCGTTTGACGACGAAACGCTCCTGTTTTTGAAACGCACGGAACAGAATGCCCCGGCGATCGCCGCCCACGCGTTCCGTATCCTGTGGCCGCCGGACCGCACGCTGGCAGCCGTGACCCCGGAGAACGCCGGGGCGGCGCGCCGGGAAGCGCGCCGTGCCCTGGCGGCGGCGCCCGGCAGCGTGAAAGCCCGTACGGCGCTGGCGCGGGCCTGCCTGCTGGAAGGGGACTACGCCGCGGCGGCGCAGGCATACGAACGGGTCATCCGCGGCGCGCGCCGCACCGGCGCGGCGTATCGCCGCGATTACGGTTATGCCCTCTTCATGGCCGGCCGTTGGCGCGAGGCCGACGCGGTGTTCAGCGCGATGATCCGGAACGGCGACGGCGCGGGGTTCCCGTTTTACATGAGGCACCACGCGGCCCTGGCGGCGGACAAACCGGATGCGGCGCGGACGTGGCTCGAGGCGGCGCTGGAGCGGGAACCTGACAACGCGGTGTACCGGGCGGCGCGCGAGCGCCTGCGCGAAGCCGGGGAGCGCCCGTGACGGCCGGCACGGAGGTCGGCCGGTCACGGGGCGGTTTTCGATTGCCGCGCGGGATATGAACAGTTACCCTTTGTCCGGATATGTCCGAATCCTCCAAGGATAGCCATGCCGGGCTCAGACCCGTGAAGGTCGACGAAGACCTGATCCTGGAACTCAACTTCGAACCCGCGTGGGCGCGCAAACCTCCGCAACAGGCTCATTATTACGTCGAAGAAGAGCGGCGGCCCCGCCGTATGCCGCGCGAACGGCGGGAAAAGGGACGCGGGCGCGGCCGCCCCCCGGGGCGAGGTGCGCCGGCGCCGGGCAGGGGCCGGGAAGAAAGGCGGCCGCGACCCGGACCCGGGGAACGGCGCGGGCCGCCGCGGCCGGATAGACGGGAGCGTCCGCCGCAACCGGAAGCCGCGCCGGTGCAGGTGCGTTTTCTGCCGGACCAGAAGCGGCTGCATGCCGTGGTACGCAAGATACACGCCACGGGCCGGGCGTACCCCCTCATGGATCTCGCATGGCTGTTCCTGTCGAAACCGGCAACCTGTTACGTGCGGCTGGAGATGGACAACGCCCATCCGCAGGAGGCGCTGGTGGTCTGCCGCCATTGCGGCATGGCGGCGACCGACCGGGAGACGATGGCCGCGCACCTCCTGGAAGAGCACGTGGATGCGTACTGCGACAGCGAAGAAACGATCCAGGACGCGCCGACGGGCCATTTCGTGTGTGTCGCGCGCTGCGGCCTGAGCGGCGAGCTGCTGGGGCCGCCGAACCACCATTCGTACATGGAACGGATTCGCGAAGTGCACCGTCGGCGTTTCGCGCACATGTCATTTGCGGAATACCAGCAGCATATCGAGACCCTCCGCGACGAGAGCCTCATCGAACAGTGGAAAGAAGACGCGCGCAAGCAGACCGTCTACAGGTTGCGCAACGGCGAGGCCGGGGCCGATCAGTCCCTCCCCTGGAGCGAGGTGGAAGCGTACATGCTGCGCGAAGCGGCGCCGGCGG
>JAFGIZ010000297.1 GCA_016929365.1 Lentisphaerota bacterium | reverse complement strand
GCGAGATCGAAGCCCTCGAGGCGCGGCTGCGCCGCATGGAAGCCGCCGCGGCCGAACGGGAAGCCGCGCTGCTGGAACGGATCGAGGCCCTGCAGCGCGGAACGGACCGTGAACCCGACAGCGGGGGAACCGCCGCTCCCCAGCCGGATGCCGCCGGGACAGAAGCGGCCGAAACGGTGCTGACGGACGCGGACGTGGCCGAGGTGGTCGCGATGTTGTCCCTGGAAGACCTCGGGGACGAGATTCCGGCTACCGTGCCGGCGCAGACAACCAACGCGGCCGCCCCGGCCGCCGTGCCTGCTACAGGCGCCGCGGTCGTTCCGCCGGGCCCCGACGTGCTCCCTCCGCTTCCGGAACCGGACGCCGCGACGGTCCTGACCTTCCCCAACGGCGACCGCTACGAGGGGGAGATCGTCAACGGGGTCTTTGAAGGCCGGGGGGCCTACTATTTCCATAACGGCGACCGCTACGAAGGGCAGTTTCATAACGACGTGATCAACGGCACGGGCACCTACACGTACGCCAACGGAGATGTCTATGTCGGCGAGTTCAAAAACGAAATGAAACACGGCCGGGGCGAGTTCCGGTTCGCGAACGGGGACCGCTACGTGGGCGCGTTCCGGGACGACACCATGAACGGCAAGGGCGTCATGGTGTATCGCGACGGGAGCCGCTATTCGGGGGATTTCCGGAACGGCCTCAAGCACGGCAACGGCACGTTCGAGTTTGCCAACGGCGACGAATACCGGGGCGAATTCGCGGACGATCTGCGCAACGGCCGGGGCACCTACCGGTTCGCGGACGGCTCGAAGTACATCGGCGAGTTCAAGGACGGCCGCCGGCACGGGCAGGGGCGGTACATCTATCCCGGGGGAGAGGAATACGAGGGGGAGTTCCGGGACGGCAGGAAACACGGGCGCGGAACGAGCATCTACCCCGACGGCCAGCGGGTCGAAGGGATCTGGGAAGAGGACCGTTTGGTGCCCGAATAGGGCAAAAAAAGCCGGAATGCGGTTCCTTTTTGTTGGCAAACGGTCATGCCGAACCTGTTGCGGCATATCGCCGAAGGCGCTCCCCGGATTTGTCGGCCGCCGCTCATTGTAAAAAAATCGCAAAAAAATCTGCGATTTGTGTTGACGGGAGCCCGGCATTGGGGCATATTTATAACCGCAAAGGAGAAGGTTCAGGGCAACCGGGTATCCGGTTGGGTGAGGACCTTTGGTATACTTACGTGTAGGACTAGTGTCATAAACTAAGGACCTAACATATGAAACACATCACACAAACAGCCCTGGCGCTTCTTGGCGCAGTGGTTGTCGCGCACGTCGCGGTGGGCATAGGGACCCCGATGCCGTTTGCGGACGGCTTCGAGGCTCAGGCCAACGGTGACGCGCCTGATGCAACCTACTGGACCACGAACGGCGCCGGGGGGGTTGTGCAGGTCACCACGGCGAGCTCGGTAGAGCTCAACAAGTCGTTGTACTTCACGACCAATACGGTAACGCTGGAATCCGCGTCCGGAGTGGGCAACGGGGGAAAGCACACGAACGCCTGGGTCCGCATGTGGACCAAGCCGGGCATCTTTCAGGCCGAGCCTGCCGCCTCGACGGTGGACAAGGTGGCCGCGGCGTTCTACGTGGACACGGACAAGAAGCTCCAGGCCTATTCGGCCAACGCATGGGTTGAAGTGCTGGACAACGTTCCCACGAACGGCTGGCTGGGCTTCGTGGTGCACCTGGACTACAACACGTCCAAGTGGGACCTCTACGTGAACACGAACGGCGTATACGGGGATATCTACACGCGTGTCGATACGTCGCCGCTGTCGTTCACGACGAACCATGTCGGCACGGAAATGACGAACGTGACGTTCGACACCGAGCTGCCCGGCTATATTGACGCCGTGGCTATCGGCGCGTCGGATTCGACCGTGATCGGGATTCCGGGCACCGGCAACGATTACGACTACGTGATCACGTATGACCGGTACGATAACCGGCCTTCGTTTGCGGCCTGTCCGCCGTATATCTACGCGGGTATCGATCAGAAACTGGTCGGAGGCGTGGGCGTCGACCTGGCCCAGAACCTGAAGAACGGGGACGCCTGTTATATCATGACCGACGATGCCGGCGCGATTGCGGCGACGCTCGACAGCGACGAGGGCGACTGGGGCGGCCCGGCCACGGATGTGGTTATTAACGCCAGCTCCTCGCTCTGGATCACGCGCGGCGACGATGTCAATACGGCGGCGTTCTACCCGTATATCACGGCACCGACGCCGGCCGACGATACGCTCTACGGTACGGACTACAGCGGTAACGGCTGGAACCAGAAGAACTGGCCGGTCCTGAAGGGCAAAGCGGCCGTCGCAACCTGGGGGCCGACGTTCGAAGATGCCGCCAAGGACGACATGATCTGGATCTACCGCGAGCCGTTGTGGGTCATTCTGAAGTACACGGGGTCCCGGTGGGAGAAGCTGAACACGAGCACCGAGACCAACTTCGAGTTCATGCCCGGCGAAGCCTTCTGGTATTACAAGGCGGCTACCGGCACGGGTACCTGGAATCTCTAAGTGAGTCCTTTCAGGAAAATGGAGGATTACAGAATGAGTATTCAATGCAAAGGCATTGGGATAACAGGACTGCTCGCCGCGCTGTGTGTGTGCGCGGGCATCCTGATCCACCCGGCCTATGGAGCGGTGACCGACGTTCCCGCCGACGGGTTGACGGTCGTGGATCAAAGCTTCCGCGAGGCGGATATGGCCTCCTCGGAGACGGGGGTCGTCATTTCCTTCGCGGAGAAAGTGGTAAATGAGTGGTCCTGGCCGACACCGAGCTATAAGACCGCCGCGGCCGGCGTTGCGGTCTCGGAAGGCGCGTTCGTAGGTAACTACGTCGGCGCCGGGGTCGAAGAGGTGGTGTTTACGGTCCAGGGCGACGGCCACGTTCCGGCACGCGCCAACGTGTTCATCCAGTGCGCCGAGTACCCTCGGCGGGTCTGGAGATGCCCGTTCGACGTGGCCGCGGACGGCAGCGCCGTAACCTACGCGCTTGCGCTGGACACGGCTGCTGGCTGGAACTTTGTCGGCCGCGGCGACCAGGCCCTCTTCGAGGCAGACCTGGCCAACGTCCAGCGTATCGGCATCTGGCTGACGCAGGAGGGCAACGAGGCGCAGTCCTACGTGGTGTCCGACCTGAAGCTGGCGGGCGATAACTTCATGACCGAATCCGCGATCCTGAGCCGCTTGAACGAGCGGTTCGGCGGGAACGGACTCGACGCGGAGGCCGACACCGACGGTGACGGCGCCACGGACGTGAGGGAAATCTACGCCGGTACGGACTGGAACGACGCGGACTCGGTCTTCAACGCCGCACTGGTCGGCGGACCGGACGGCGTGACCGTGACCTGGCAGGCCGCCAAGGGCGGCGCGTACAGCGTCTGGCGGACCAGCGATCTGCTGGCGCCCTTCGAGCCGCTGACCGATCAACCGCTGGTGGCGGAATCGCACGGTGTCATGGAATTCGTGGACGACACGGCCACGGAAGCCGCACCGTATTTCTACAAGATCGTCCTCGAATAACCCGACGGAGAAGGAGACGACATGAGGAAGTTAGTTATACTGTTGACCATCCTGATCGCGTCGGGCCTGACGGTGAACGCCACGCCGCTGGTACAGGATGACTTCAACGGCGATGACGGCGGTTGGACTACAGGATCCGGCGATACGGGGACCGATGTCGGTCCGCAGTACAACGCCAACCTGGGAGGGCAGCAGGCACTTGAGTTCGAGCTGACCACCTACGGCGGCGGGGCACCGGAACAGGGATACATTACGGACGGCGGCGGCGCGACCGACTTGGTCGGCCAGTTCAACTCCGGCGACTACTGGACCATCGAGTTCGGGTTCTACGCGAACGCCGATGACGGCAGCAGCGGCGGGACGAGCGAATCGCCGGCCGGTCTGTACGTGTACTTCGAGGATACCGATACCGGCAACATCTGGTACTACGATGTGCTGGCGGCCAACGGATACACGGGCGGATTGCCCGCGCAGGACTGGTATTACTTCGAGGTGCCGGTGGGCGGCTCGGACTGGGATACCAGCGGCGGCACGCATATGCTGACCGATATCCTGAACGCCGACGAGCTCGGCGTGTGGGTGGTCTATCAGCCGTGGGACAATCAGGAATACGGGTTGGACTATTACGGGCTGAGCCCGGAACCGCAGACCTATGCCACGCTGGCCTTCGCGCTGGTGGGCCTGGGCGCGACGTTCCGGCGCCGCCTGAACGGCATGCTGGCAGGCGTGTTCAAGAAATAGACCGGATATAACGAAACGAAGAACGGCCCCGCCCGAGCGATCGGGCGGGGCCGTTTCTGCGTAGGGCTGTCCCGCGAAATAGACTCGACCGGGGTAGGGCGCAAGGCGTATGCTGCATCCTGATCATCATTGTGCCGCTCTGAGGCGCCGCTGAAACCCGAAACCCGAAACCTTCCTGCCCATGGCTTCCTCCGTATCCAAATCGCGTGCAAAGCGGGCGCGCAGCCGCGAGAAGAGCGCCGTCCGCGCGCCGGCCGGCGGGCCGGTGCCGTTTTTGCAAAGGCCGGGGGTCGGGCTGCTGACCGTCTTTCTGCTCGGTCTGGCCGCGGTCCTGCTGCTCGCTGTCGGGGATCTCCTGGCCGGACGCGAGGGCCTCGGCTTCTGGTTGCCGCTGGCCGGACAAGCGGTCTTCATCGGCGTCAGCCTGTTCCTCGCGGCGCTGTTTCTCCGGATCGTGAGGCCGGGGCTGTGCGCCTCGAACGCGCGTATCCTGCTGCTGGTCCTGGCCGTGCTGAGCGCGCTGGTGCCGGGGAAGATCGTGCTGTATGCCGCCGAAACGAGCCGGGCAGCGAACGGCGGCGTGGCCGGTTTCCTGCTGCCGTTTGCGATGGCGCCTTTACTGGTCACACTCCTTCTGGACAGCACCGCGGGCGTGACGGCGGGGGCGTGGACCGTGCTGATGCTTTCCCTGTTCGCGGGGGGGAGCCTGCCGCTGTTACTGACCGGCCTCGTTGGAAGCGTGGTGGGCGCGTTCACGGTCGAAGGCGTGCGGACGCGCGCCAAGGTCGTGCGCACCGGACTGGTCGTCGGCCTGGCGCAGATCGTGTGCGTCCTGGGGCTGACCGGGCTGACCTGGGAGCAGGCGGACGTGATGCTGGTGCTGCGGCAGGCGGGAGCCTGCGTGACGGCGGGATTTTTCTCCGCCATCGTGGCGCTGCTGATCCTGCCGCTCTTCGAATCGGGATTCAGAATCACGAGCAATATTTCCCTGCTGGAGCTGTCGGACCTGGGGCATCCGCTCCTGCAGCGCCTCGCCATCGAGGCGCCCGGGACCTATCATCACAGTCTGGTAGTCGCCAACCTGGCCCAGGCGGCGGCCGATGCGATCGGGGCGAATGGGCTGCTGGCCCGGGTGTGTTCGTATTTTCACGACGTGGGCAAGCTGACCAAGCCGGAGTTCTTTTCGGAAAATATCCAGCTGCGCGGCAATCCGCACGACGACCTGCCGCCGAGCATGAGCACCCTGGTCATTACCTCGCACGTTAAGGAAGGCGTCAGCCTGGCGATGCTGCACAAGCTGCCGCCGCCGGTGCTGGACGTGATCCAGGAGCATCATGGAACGAGCGTGCTGTCGTATTTTCATCATAAGGCCAAGACCCAGCGTTCGGCGGAGGCCGCCGAGACGAACGGAGGCGACCCGAAGGACGGAGCCGCCGCGACGGTGGACGACGGCGAATTCCGCTATGGCGGGCCGCGGCCGACGACGCGGGAATCGGCGATTATTGCGCTGGCCGACGGCGTGGAGGCCGCGTCGCGCTCCATGGAGAAAAGCACCCCGGCGCATATCGAGGGGCTGGTCGAGGATATTATCAACACGAAGCTGCTGGACGGCCAACTCGACTTGTGCGATCTGAAGCTGTCGGAGCTGCGGAAGGTGCGGAACGCTTTTGTGTTCACGCTGACCAACATGCTGCACGGACGGGTGCCGTATCCGAAAGATGAAGATCGCGATAAGCAACCGGCAAAAGGCGGCGGGCATCGATCGCGGGAGAATCAGGGTCCTGACGCGCAGCCTGCTGCACAGGGCCGGCCCGCCTGACCCGGAAGGCGCCTGGGGCGACATATCCGTTGTCACGGCCGACGATGCCGTCATGCGGGACGTAAACAGGCGTTATCTCCGTTGCGACGCGCCGACGGACGTGCTGAGCTTCCGGTATCCGCCGTTGCCGGGCGAAGCAGAGGAGGCCGGCGGCGAGCTGTTCGTCAACGTCCAGCGCGCCCTGGAACGGGCCCCGCGGGCCCCGTCGCGGGAGCTGGCGCTTTACCTGGCGCACGCGTGCGATCATCTGGCCGGCCATGACGATGCGGACGACGCGGCGCGGCGGCGCATGCGGCGGCGGGAATTGCGGTGGCTGCGCGAACTGGGCGCGGCGTGCGAGGGGCTGCTGCGTCATTAACCTTGGCCGCGCCGGTGCGTCCGGGGGGCCGGCCTCCGTG
>JAFGIZ010000296.1 GCA_016929365.1 Lentisphaerota bacterium | reverse complement strand
TCAAGGCGGCGGCCGCCCGTGCGTTGCGGGACGGGCAGACGAAGTACAGTCCCGTGGCGGGCCTGGCGGCGTTGCGGGAGGCGGTGCGCGACAAGCTCGAACGCGAGAACGGCCTGGTCTACGATACGGATCAGATCGTGATCGGCAACGGCGGGAAGCATGCGGCGTTCAACGTGATCATGGCGGTGTGCCGGGAGGGCGACGAAGTGATTATCCCGGCCCCGTACTGGCTGAGTTACCCGGAAATGGTCAGGGTGGCCGGGGCCGTGTCGGTGATCGTGCCCGGCGCCGAGGCCGACGGATTCAAGCTGACGCCGGAACGGTTACGGGAGGCGGTGACGGCGCGAACGCGGCTGATGATCCTCAACAGTCCGGCCAATCCGTCCGGCGTGGTGTACACGGAAGACGAGTTGCGCGGGTTGTGCGAGGTGGCGGTGGAACGCGGGATCATGATTCTGTCGGACGAAATTTACGAGCGGATGGTCTATGACGGCGCCCGGCATGTGAGTGTCGGCAGCCTGTCGGAGGCGGTGTTCCGCCTGACGATTACGCTCAACGGGTTCAGCAAATCCTACGCCATGACCGGGTGGCGGCTCGGCTACGCCGCGGGTCCCGCCCCGGTGATGCGGGCGGTATGTGCGCTGCAGAGTCACAGTACGTCGGGGCCCAACACGTTTGCACAATACGGCGCGCTGGCCGCGGCGCGGGGCGAGGCGGAGGCGGAGTGCCGCGTGATGATGGACGCTTTTGCCGAGCGTCGGGCGGCGCTCTGCCGGCGACTGGACGGGATGGACCGCCTCTCGTACGTGAAGCCGGAGGGCGCGTTCTATGCGCTGCCCAACATCGGGGCCTTCGGGTTGGCCCCGTCGGAATTTGCGCGGCGGCTTCTCGAGGAGGCGGCCGTGGCGGTGGTGCCGGGCGAACCGTTCGGTGCGCCGGAGCACGTCCGCATTTCGTACGCCTGCGGACGGGAAGAGATCGGGGAAGGCCTTGACCGGTTGGAACGGTTTATCGCAAGCCTCTGACGCAGGGAAGGGGGGCGAGTGGCGGAACAGGCAGACGCGCAGGATTTAGGATCCTGTGCCGAGAGGCTTGCGGGTTCGAGTCCCGCCTCGCCCATCTCCAGAAAATCATGCCGGACGAAGAAGACATTTACAGGATTTTCCCGCGGCAGCGCACGGTGTCCCTGGCCTGCGCCGTGAGCGGCGTCCTGCTCATTGCCGGGTCGGCCTGGGCGTACGTGCTGGATACCGCCCTGTACTGGCTTCCGTTCCTGTTGTGCCTGGCAGGCAGTGTCCTGGTCGGTGTCGCCGTCCTGATAAACCGGCTGGAACGGCTGAGCCATACCCGCCCGACGAACGAAGCGCGACGCTTCGAGGACGAGACGTAGCACCCTGATGCCCGCCGCTGCCGCGGCTCTGCGGTATCTTACCCGCCCGGCTATAGGGAATATCCTGAGCGCCCTATAGGGAAATGCCAAAAAAAGTGTAAAAAAGGGTTGCATCTTTTGTGGGGTGATGTAATGTACACACCGAGAGCTGGGTTGGCGGCTGAATGGGGAACGGCGGCATCACCCCGTGGATCCCTTGTTCTAGAGCCCCCATGGGCCACAAATGTCGTTCGTTTGTCCGTTTGACGACAATTCCAGCTCTCATTTTTTTCTGTCGCCGAAAGGAGTTGCAGTTGTCGGAGATGGGATCGGCTCAGCGCATCAAGCAACTCACCCTGCGTTATGCCCCCCTGATTCTGCTGCTGCTCATTATCCTTGTTGCCGGCATCCTGGTCGGCATCTCGCGCGGTGAGGCGGGGCCTCAAAAAGAAGGCTTGACCGCGCGCGCGTTACCCGTAGAGTGAGACGCGTTTTTCGGCTATTTCTTTGAGCGAGCGTAGCTCAGTGGTAGAGCTCCACCTTGCCAAGGTGGCTGTCGAGGGTTCGAATCCCTTCGCTCGCTCCAGTTTTTTCCCGCCGCCCGGCGGCGGGTCGGCCGCATGGAGGTGTAGCTCAGCTGGCAGAGCAGCGGACTCTTAATCCGCGGGTCCAGGGTTCGAATCCCTGCACCTCTACTTCCGCGATTCCGTAACGGCGGGCGGACGCCTGCCGCAGCCATCACGACCCCGACCGGATGACCAACGGGAAAGGGCTGCCGTATTGAAACACAGCGTCTTGTGGACGAGAGGCGCGGCGTGCGCGTGCGTATTGTGTGCCGGAAACGCCGTACTGCCGGCGGCCTGGCTGATAAGGAATCGTGTAAGCGAGTCGACTAAGTGTATCCGAGGAAGCGTAGCGGTTAAGTGTCGGAAACGCGCAAAGCGCCGCACCTAAGCGCTTCCTTAACCGCCACCCTTAACCGGAAACGCTTAAACGACCTGCTTAACCGATGCGACTGGGCTGCAAATGGTGTGGCACAAGATATTGGGGCTACCCACACGAAAGCCGGAAGAACCTTTATTTCTTCCAGAATTCCGGGAGCAGCAGGACCAGCACCGTGTACAACTCCAGGCGGCCGAGCAGCATGCACGCGGCCAGGATCAGCTTGCCCGCCGGCGGAATGAAGGCGTAGGTCTCCGTCGCGCCAACGGCCCCCAGGCCGGGCCCGATATTGCCGAGCGTCGCCGCCACGGAGGAGGCGGCGGTGACCAGGTCGGGCGTGTAGGCGGTCATGGCCAGCGTCGCGAGCGCGAAGACGGCCGTGAAGAGCATGACAAAACCGGTGATATTGGACACGGCGCCGTCGTCCAGCGCGTCGTGGCCGAGCTTGATGCTGGCCACAACGCGCGGACGCATGACGCGGCCGAGCTCCCGCACGGCGGCCTTGATCGTGACCAGGAAGCGCACGACCTTCATCCCGCCGCCCGTCGAGCCGCCGCAGCCGCCGATGAACATCAGCAACAGCAGCAGCAGGCGCGACGCGTCGGGCCAGCGGTTGAAATCCTCCGTCACATACCCCGTGGTCGTCAGAATCGACGTGCCCTGGAAGAAGCCCGCGCGCAGGGCGGCGCCGAACCCCGGACAGGCGGTGCGCCAGACGTTCAAGCCCAGGAAAAGACAGCTGCCCAGCCAGAGTGCGGTGTAGAAGCGGAATTCGGGATCGCGCAGGAACGTGGCGGGCCGCCCGCGCAGGGCGCGGTAATGCAGGGCAAAATTAGCGCCCGCCAGGAACATGAACACGACGATGACGCTTTCCAGGTAAAGGCTGTCGTAAGCGGCGATGCTGGCCGTCCGGGTGGAGAATCCGCCCGTGGACATGGTCGTGAACGTATGGCAGCAGGCGTCGTAAACGCTCATGCCCCCGGCCGTCAGCAGGGCCGTTTCGGCGAGGCTGAGCAGGATGTAAAGGCCCCACAGCAGCTTGGCGGTGGAGGCGATGCGCGGCGTCAGGCGGTCCTTGGACGGTCCCGGTATTTCCGCGCGGTAAATCTGCATTCCGCCGACGCGCAGGAAGGGCAGGATGGCGACGCACAGCACCAGGACGCCCATGCCGCCGAGCCATTGCGTCATGCCGCGCCAGAAGACGATGCCCCGCGGGAGCGCCTCGATCCCGGTCAGCACCGAGGCCCCGGTGGTGGTGAACCCGGACATGGATTCAAACAACGCGCCGGCGGGGTCGGTAATGACGCCCGCGAGCCGGTACGGCAGTGCCCCGGCCAGGGCGGCCGCCGCCCAGCCGATGGTGACGATGCCGAAACCGTCGCGCCGGTTGAGGGTTACCGAACCGCGGGTCAGCAGGCCGATCAGCAGCGCCGCCAGGAGCACGGCGCCGGCGCTGCAGGCGAGGGCGTTGCGCGCCGGGGCCGGATCTCCGGCGGTCCACCCGACGATCCAGCAGAGGCCCTGTCCGAGGGCCATGACGCCCAGGAGGTAGGAGACAAGATGCAGTACGGCGCGCAGTTTCACTTGCGGAACACGGCTTCGAGGCGGGCGGCGGCGCCGCGCGGCGCGAAAACGACCAGGCGGTCGCCTTCGCGCAGAACGGTATCGCCGGTGGCAATGGCGGCGTCTTCTCCGCGCACGAGCGCGGCCACAACGGCGCGGCGCGGGAGGCGCGCGTCGCGGAGCGCACGGCCGGACCAGGCACTGCCGGGGGGAATGCGGATTTCGAGCAGCTCGCCGGGCACATTCTGCAACAGGGTGGTGGCCCGGATCGCGGCGCCCCGGACGAAGCGGAGAATCGCATTGATCGTCGTAATATAAGGGCTCACCGCGCGGTCCAGCAGGTTCGCTTCGTTGATGATGGACACGTAATCCGGTTTGGAGATGAGGGCCACGCCGAAAGCCGCGCCCAGCTTACGGGCCAGCAGGCAGGCGATGATGTTGTTCTCGTCGTCGTCGGTGGAGGCCACGATCGCCGTTTGCGGCGTGATGCCGATATCGTCGAGGACGGTGCGCTCCAGGTCCCGGGCGACCCGCCAGCCCGTATCGCCGGCGCCGGCGACGATGACTTTCTGTACGGTCTTCAGGCCGGGCTGGACCACGCCGAGAAAACGGCGCACATCCTCGGGCCGGCCAGGAGGGGGCTGCCCTCCGGGACGTTAACGCCGACCGCCTGGATGCGGTTCTCGACCATGGAGACGAATTCCCGCGCGCCCCCGAGGGTCAGAACGGAAAGGATTTCGCGGGCGCACTCGTGGTGTTCGTTCACGACCAGGTCGATGCCCAGGCGGTTGAGCTGCTCGCGGTGTTCCGTCATGTTGAGTTCGTCGCTCGAGACGCGGACGGCGGCATGGCGCGCGCCGGCGGCGTGCGCCATGCCGCCGGCCGGTATCGCCCGCTCCGATGATGACCACGCGCATACGGCAGATCCTTCTTCAGGCATTCGCGGCGCAAAACGGCGAAAGCAAACAGTACGGCGGCATCCTACACGCCGGGGGGGGCGTGTCAGCCTCAAAGCGGGCAGGCGGGATACGGTTGACGGAACGGCTGAAGGCGCGCATGTTTAGGGACGGTGCCGAGCATGCGTGATCCGACCCGACATCTGTTGAAGCGGTTCCTGTCGTATTACCGCGCGCATCGCCTGCTCTTCGCGGTGGATCTGGGGACCGCGGCCCTGCGGGCCGCCTTGATGGCCGTTATACCCTACCTGGTGGTGCGTACGCTCGGCAGGGAACGCCTGGCCATGGTCGGCCTCGGTGAGATCTGGACGACGATCGGCTTGCTGACCGGCTTGATCGTCCTGATGGCTCTGGCCGAGTTCGTGAACGTCAAGTGGGGCCATATTCTCGGCACGCGGATCGAAACGACAATGCGGGGCGACCTGTTCCGCCATCTCCAGAAATTGTCGTTCAGCTACTTCGACAAGACGAAGACCGGACACATCATGTCGCGCCTGTCCAACGACCTGTTCACGATCAGCGAACTGGCGCACCACGGGCCGGAGGATTTTCTCATTTCCATCTGCCTGCTGGCGGGATCGCTGGCGTTCATGTTTGCGATGAGCTGGCGGATGGCTCTGATCGTGATGCTGCCCCTGCCGCTTATCCTGGTGTGGGGCGGGATCTGGCGGCTGCGCCTGCGGCAGACGTTTCGCGAAGTCCGGCTTCGGGTGGCCGACATCAACAGCAACGTGGAAAACGCGATCCAGGGGATACGCGAAGTGCAATCGTACGCCAAGGAGGCGTACGCGGTGGAACAGTTTGACGACGTAAACGCGGCGTTCCGGAACGCGAAGGTCAACATGTACGGCACGATGGCGGCTTTCCATTCGGGCATGATGTTCATTCTCGAGGCCTACACGGTGGTGATTATCGGCGGCGGCATGGTGCTGGTCCACCTGGACTGGCTGGACCTGGCGGAACTGATCGGGTTCGTGATGTACGGGCGCTACATGTTTCAACCGATCCGGCGCCTGGTGGGCTTCGTCGAGCAGTATCAGCAGGGCGTGGCCGCGTTCGAGCGGTTTACGGAGATCATGGACGAAGAGCCGGACATCGCGGACCGGCCGGGGGCCGTGCGCCTGAAGGACGTGCGGGGGGACGTGCGCGTCGAACATGTCTCCTTCCGGTACGGCCCCGATGCGCCGTGGGTGTTACAGGACGTCAGTCTGCGTGTCCCGCCGGGCCGCACGGTGGCGCTCGTCGGGGAATCGGGCGCGGGCAAGTCGACGCTGGTCGCGTTGATTCCGCGTTTTTACGAGGCGGAGCAGGGGGTCATTACCCTGGACGGCGTGGACGTCCGCACCGCGCGGCGGCAGGATCTGCGGCGCCGGATCGGGATCGTACAGCAGGATGTTTTCCTGTTCGACACGACGATCCGCGAGAACATCATGTTCGGGCGTCCGGAGGCGGACGAAGCCGAGCTGGTGCGCGCAGCGCAGAGCGCCTACATTTACGACTTTATCCAGTCACTGCCGGACGGGTTCGATACCCTGGCCGGAGAGCGGGGCGTCAAGTTATCCGGCGGCCAGCAGCAGCGCATTTCGATTGCACGTGCCTTTCTCAAGAATCCTCCTGTACTGATTTTTGACGAAGCGACGTCGTCGCTGGACTCGGAGTCGGAGGAGCTGATCCAGAAGTCCATGCGGGAGCTGTGCCGGGGGCGTTCGACGCTCGTGATTGCCCACAGGCTTTCCACCGTACGGGACGCGGATTACACGTACGTGTTGCGCCGCGGCCGCATCGTGGAAGCGGGGCCGCACGAGGCGTTGATTGCGCGGCGCGGCTATTACGCCGAGCTGTATAACCGCCACGTCATCTGACCCGCGCGGCATCCGTAGGGACCGCGGCAGTTATTCCAGGTCCAGGCGGTAGAACAGCACCCCCTCCGTGACGGCGGTGGTGTCCGTGTAGACGTTCTGCGGGGGCGTCGCCGCGAGATTGGACGCGAGGGCAGCGGGCGTCGCGAGCAGGCTGCCCGACCGCCGCAGGCGGTAGGACTTGCCTGCCGTGCTGGGCCAGCGCAGGATGACGCCGCCGCCCGGCACCCCGGAGGCGCCGCTGAGCCGCAGGTACGAGGTGCTGTCGAGCGCGTCGGTGCCCGCTAGGTATTCGTGCAGGTCGGGGAAACGGTCGGCATCCGTATCGCTGGAGTCATTCATGCGGGCCAGGCTGTTGGTGAGGCCGAGCTCCCACCAGTCGGGCAAGCCGTCTGCATCGCTGTCAACCGCGCGCTGCAGGTTCAGGCGCCCGCCGGTGGCGGTCTTGCCCGCCAGCTCGGGCAGGGGATCGACGGTCGACAGTATGCGTCCGATACGGTCGGCGAATCCGTCGTCCGGGAAGTTGCGCGCCAGAAAAGCGACGGCGCCGGCGGCATGGGGCGCCGCCATGGAGGAACCCTGCATGTAGCCGTAGTTGCCTCCCGCCAGCGTCGACAGGATATTGACGCCCGGCGCGCCGATATCCACGGAGGCGGCGCCGTAATTCGAAAACCAGGCCAGCCCGTCGCTCTGGGAGGTCGCCGTGACGCAGAGAATGTTGGCCAGGTTGTAGCCGGCGGGGTAATGCGGCCGGGTGTCGGTGTCCGTGCGGGCATTGCCGGCCGCCGCGCAGAAAACGATGCCCGCCGCGCCGGCCGTTTCGATGGCGTCGCGTTCGGCCTGCACATAGGAATCGAGGAGGCCGAAGGACGCGTTGATGACGGCCACGTTATGGCCGCGTTGCTTCATGAGCACGGCATATTCGATGGCCGCAATAGTGTCCGCGACGGGCAGGTTGACGCCGTCGGGCGATCCCTTGAGAGCCATAAGGCGGGCGCGGTGGCAGACGCCTGCAATGCCTTCGTCGTTGTTTCGCGCCGCTGCCGCGATACCCGCCACGTGGGTGCCGTGCGAGTATTCCGTATCGCCGTCCATGGGGTCGTTGTCCGGGGGCGCGCCGCCGCCGTTGCCGCTGAAATCGTAGCCCAGGATGTCGTCCACGAACCCGTTGCCGTCGTCGTCGATGCCGTTGCCGGGAACTTCGCCGGGGTTGCGCCACATGGACGGGTAGAGATCCGGGTGCGTATGGTCTACCCCCGTGTCCACAACGGCGATAATCACAGTTGCGGTCGAGCCGGAGTCGCCGTGCCAGGCCTCGGGATAATCGATGTCGGCGTCCGCGGCGCCGGTCCACCCCTGCACGGACTGGCCGGTATTGTGAAGCGCCCACTGCGCGCCGTAGAGGGGATCGCTGGCGGGCGCGGCCCGCGACGTGGAACGGCGGCGCAGGTAATTGGGGGCGGCATCGGCCACGCGGGGATCCTGCCGCAGGAGGGCAAGCAGGGCGGGTGTCGTCAGCTCGGGAGAACGCAGCAGGGCGTAATCGCGCCCGCGCCGCTCGGCGAGCCAGGCGAAGCGCCGTACCAGGCTGATCCTGCGGCGGCGCAGCCGCGGCCGCGCCGCGTCGGCGTCCCCGGCGGCCCGGAACGTGACCACCGCCTCGCCGGGCACCCAGCGCCCGTCTGTTTCGCTTTTTTGCGCAAAACCCGGCCCCGGCGCCGTTGCCGTAAGCAGGCCGGCTGCCGCAAACACGC
>JAFGIZ010000295.1 GCA_016929365.1 Lentisphaerota bacterium | reverse complement strand
CGTCTGCCCGAGTTGCGGGAACGGGTCAAGGCGCTGGAGCAACGCGGCGCGGGCAGTGGGCCGCGCGGCGGTGGTGCGGAGCAGGCGCGATGAACGTTCTGGTTACGGGCGGCGCGGGTTACATCGGCAGCGTAACGGCGGAGCTCCTGCTGGACGCGGGGCACGCAGTCACGGTTTTTGACAACCTGGAACGCGGGCACCGCGCGGCGGTGGACGCGCGCGCGCGGCTGATCGAGGGCGATTTGCGCTCGCCGCAGGCGGTAAGGGCGGCGATGGAGGCGGCACGTCCCGATGCGGTTATGCATTTCGCGGCGTATGCGCTGGTGCCGGAGTCGATGGAGCATCCGGAACGGTATTTCCGCAACAACGTGGCGGGCGGTATGAATCTCGCGGAGGCGATGCTCGAGGCGGGCGTGCGCCGGATTGTCTTCTCGTCAACCTGTGCAACCTACGGCGAGCCGGAGCGAGTGCCGATTACGGAAGACGTGGCGCAACGGCCGACAAATCCGTACGGGGAATCCAAGCTCATGTTCGAGCGGATACTGCACTGGTACGAGCGGCTGCACGGGTTGCAACCCGTGTTCCTGCGGTATTTCAATGCCTGCGGGGCCACGCGAAAATTCGGCGAGGACCATGACCCCGAGACGCACCTGATTCCGATTGTGCTCCAGGCGGCGTTGGGCCGGCGGGAGAAAGTGTTTATTTACGGAGATGATTACGACACGCCGGACGGGACTTGCCTGCGCGACTACATTCACATCGCCGACCTGGCGCGGGCCCATCTACTGGCGTTGACGTCGGCGCATACGGGCGCGTTTAACCTGGGGAACGGGACGGGCTATTCGGTCCGCGAGGTGATCGAGACGGCGCGGCGCGTAACGGGGCGGCCGATCCCCGCGGAGGTCGCGGCGCGCCGGCCGGGCGATCCGCCGCGCCTGGTGGCCGGCGCGGAAAAAGCCGGCGCAGAGCTGGGCTGGCGGCCCGCGTTCCCGGAGCTGGAGACGATTATCCGCAGCGCCTGGACGTGGCACCGCGCGCATCCGGAGGGATACGGCTCCGGATGAGTTCTGGGGACGGCAAACCGGAAGCGGAGGCGGCGGGGCGGCTCCTGCGCGCGGCCGGGGCCACGCTGGCGGTGGCCGAGTCCTGTACGGGGGGGTTACTCGGGGGGGCGGTCACGTCGGTGCCGGGGAGTTCGGCGTATTTTGCGGGAGGCATCGTGGCCTATGCCGACGCGGTCAAGCAGCGGGAACTGGGCGTGCCGGCGGCGCTATTGGAGCGGGACGGGGCGGTAAGCGAGGGGGCCGCACGGGCGATGGCTTGCGGGGTGCGGGAACGATTTGGTACCACTATCGGGTTATCGGTGACGGGGATTGCGGGGCCGGGCGGCGGCAGTCGGGAGAAGCCGGTGGGGCTGGTGTACATCGGGCTGGCGGACGGCCGGGGCTGCCGGGTGCGGGAGCACCGGTTCAAGGGGACGCGCGGCGCGATCCGGGAAGCGGCCTGCCGCGCAGCGCTCGTGCGCGTGGCAGAGTATTGTGAAGGAAGGGACGTGTGATGGCAAAGAAGGACGAGACAAACAAGAAGAGCGGTGCCACCCTGGACGCGGTGTTGTCGCAGATCCGCAAGGAGTTCGGAGACGGCGCAATCATGCGGCTGGGCGACGTGGAGGCGACCCAGCAGGTGCCGTGCATTTCGACGGGATCGTTTTCACTGGACCTGGCGCTGGGCATCGGCGGGCTGCCGCGGGGACGGGTCGTGGAGATTTTCGGGCCCGAGGCCTCGGGCAAAACGACCCTGGCGCTGCACGTGGTGGCCAATGCCCAGAAAAACGGGGGACTGGCCGCGTTTGTCGACGCGGAGCACGCCATGGACCCGGCGTATGCCAAGCGCATCGGCGTGAACCTGGACGACCTGCTGGTATCGCAGCCGGCGTCGGGCGAGGAGGCCCTGACGATTACCGAGACGCTGGTGCGGAGCAACGCCCTGGACGTGGTGGTCGTGGACTCCGTCGCGGCACTGGCGCCCCGGCAGGAGCTGGCCGGGGAGATGGGCGACTCGCACGTGGGGTTGCAGGCGCGGCTGATGTCACAGGCGCTGCGGAAACTGACCGGGGCCATCTCGCAGTCCAAGACGCTGTGTATGTTTACCAACCAGATCCGTGAGAAGATCGGGGTCATGTTCGGCAATCCGGAAACCACGCCGGGCGGGCGGGCGTTGAAGTTCTACTCATCCGTGCGGCTGGACATTCGCCGGATTGCGGCGATCAAGGATTCAACCGGGCGGGTGATGGGCAACCGCACGCGGGTCAAGGTCGTTAAGAACAAGGTGGCCCCGCCGTTCACGGAGGCCGAATTCGACATTCTGTACGCCAAGGGAATTGCCTGGGAAGGGTCCGTGCTGGATGCGGCGATCAAGCGCGGACTCGTGGACAAGCGCGGGTCCTGGCTTTCGTTCGAAGGCGAGCAGCTCGGCCAGGGACACGAGGGGGCGCGCAATTTCCTCGAAGAGAATCCCGGGATGACCGAGCGCATCATCGCGAAGATCAAGGAACAGGAAGTATAGGCATCGCAGGAGGAAGAGGGTTGCGTTGTTCCCCGGCGGACGGCATGGCAGCCGTTCTTCCGGGGAGCGGGACGCCCGATGGGGGCGCAACGCGCAATCCGTGACGTCATGACGGCCGATGAACTTCGAGAGATGTACCTGTCCTTTTTCAAGGACAAGGGCCACGCGGTGATCCCGGGCAGTTCTCTGCTCCCCGAAAACGACCCGAGTATCCTTTTTACGACGGCAGGGATGCACCCCCTGGTGCCGTACCTGCTGGGCGAGCCGCATCCGGCGGGCAAACGGCTGTGCAACTGCCAGAAGTGCATCCGCACGGGTGACATTGACGAGGTCGGCGATCCTTCGCATCTGACGTTTTTCGAGATGCTCGGCAACTGGTCGCTGGGCGATTATTTCAAGGAGGAGGCGATTGCCTGGTCGTACGAATTTTTGACGTCCGGCGCCTACCTCGGTTTTGACCCGGCGTCGTTGTACGTAACGATCTTCGCGGGAAATGCCGACGCGCCCCGCGACGACGCCTCGGCCGCGATCTGGAACAAGCTGGGCATTCCGGACGGGCGGATCGTGGCCCTGCCGGAATCCGATAACTGGTGGGGTATTCCCGGGGGAACGGGCCCCTGCGGGCCCGACACGGAAATGTTCATCGATACGGGCCGGCCGGCCTGCGGAACGGAGTGCCGGCCCGGCTGCGGGTGCGGGAAGTATTTCGAGATCTGGAACGACGTGTTCATGCAGTACCGGCGGACCGCGGACGGCACGTGCCTGCCGCTGGAGCAGCACAACGTGGACACGGGCATGGGCGTCGAGCGGACGGTCGCCATGCTTCAGAAGCGGAAGACCGTTTTCGAGACGGAACTGTTCGCACCGGTCATCGGGCTGCTCGAGTCGCAATCCGGGCACGCTATGCAGACGGACGCGAGAACGACCCGGGCCTTTCGTGTGATCGCGGATCACCTGCGCAGCGCCGTATTCATCCTGGGGGACGAGCAGGGGGTGAAACCGGGCAACCTGGGGCAGGGCTACGTGTTACGGCGGCTGATCCGGCGATCGGTCCGATACGGCATGCAGGTGGGCCTCGACCCGGGCTTTACGGGACCGGTGGCCGAGGCGGTGATCGGCGGGTACCGGACGGTATATCCCGAGCTGGAACGCAACCGCGAGCATGTCCTGCGCGAACTGGCCGAGGAAGAAGGGCGCTTTGCGAAGACCCTGGACCGCGGCATGGCCGAGCTGGAGAAGGTCCTGGCCTCGATGCGCGGGCACAACCAGACGGTGCTTTCGGGGCGGGTCGCCTTCCGCCTGTACGATACGTGCGGCTTCCCCCTGGAGTTTACGGAGGAGATTTGCGCCGAGCGCGGTGTGACGGTGGACCGGGACGGGTTCGAGAAGGCGTTTACGAAGCACCGCGAGGTCTCGAAGCGCGGCGCGGAGCGCGCGTTCAAGGGCGGGTTGGCGGACGCATCGGCGGCGACAACGCGGCTGCACACGGCGACGCACCTGCTGCACCGCAGTTTGCGCCGGGTACTCGGCGATCACGTCGAGCAACGGGGTTCCAACATTACGGCCGAGCGGTTGCGGTTCGATTTCAGCCATCCCGCCAAGATGACGCCCGAAGAGATCCGGCGCGTGGAAGAGATGGTCAACGAGCAGATCGCGAGGGACCTGCCGGTGACGATGGAGATG
>JAFGIZ010000294.1 GCA_016929365.1 Lentisphaerota bacterium | reverse complement strand
CGTGTTCGAAGGGGTCGATCCGACGTTTGCGGAGCGCGCCGCGAAGAACCGCGATGCGGGCGTGGGCAACCTGATCGTGGCGGGCGATTCTTACGGACAGGGTTCCAGCCGGGAACATGCCGCCTTGTGCCCGATGGCGCTGGGCGTCAAGGCCGTGATCGCCAAGTCGTTCGAGCGGATTCACATGGCCAACCTGGTGAATTTCGGTATCGTGCCGCTTCTTTTCGAAAATCCCGCGGATTACGAGGGGGTGCAACAGGGCGCCCGCCTGGCGATTGCGGGCGCGCGCGAGGCGCTCGCGGGCGACGGAAGGGCCGTGGTCCGGAACGAGACGCAGGGCGGAGCATTCCGCGTCAAGACGGTGTTGAGCGAACGGGAGAAGAAGCTGGTGTTGTCCGGAGGCGTGCTGCAGGCAGCAGGGTAGCATCCGGGCGGACGCAAACAGGCGGCCGGGCGCCGCCGCGGGGGGAGCGCGATGCGCGAAGGCAAGATCACGATGGGGGCCGACGGCCAGCTACGGGTACCGGAGCGGCCGGTCATTCCGTATATCGAGGGAGACGGCACGGGGCCGGATATCACGCGGGCGGCGATGCGCGTCTGGAATGCCGCCGTGGAGGCGGCCTACGGAGACGCGCGCCGGGTAGCCTGGATGGAAGTCTTTGCGGGGGAAAAGGCGACCCGCGTCTGCGGCGACGGCCAATGGCTGCCCCGCGAGACGATTGACGCGATCCGGGAGCATCTCGTCGCGATCAAGGGTCCGTTGACGACGCCGGTGGGCGGCGGGATCCGCTCGTTGAACGTGGCGCTGCGGCAGGAGCTGGACCTGTATGTCTGCCAGCGTCCCGTGCGCTGGTTCGAAGGGGTGCCGTCGCCCGTGAAACGGCCGGATCTGACCAACATGGTCGTATTCCGCGAGAACACGGAAGACATTTATGCCGGCGTGGAATGGGCGGCGGGGACGCCGGAGGTGCGGAAACTGATGGATTTCCTGGCCGGGGAAATGGGTGTGACGAAGATCCGGTTTCCGGAGACGTCGGCGCTCGGGATCAAGCCGGTTTCGGAGGAGGGCACCAAGCGGCTGGTGCGCGCGGCGGTCCGTTACGCAGCGGAGAAGGGGTTGCCGAGCGTGACCCTGGTGCACAAGGGCAACATCATGAAGTTCACGGAGGGCGCGTTCAAGGCGTGGGGCTACGAGCTGGTGCGCGAGGAGCTGGGCGATGTCGCGGCGGTGGCCGAGGACTGCGACTGGCGGGCCCCGGCGGGGAAGGTGCTGGTCAAGGACGTGATCGCGGATGCGTTCCTGCAGCAGATCCTGACGCGTCCGGCGGAGTATTCGGTGGTGGCCACGCTGAACCTGAACGGGGATTATATTTCGGACGCGCTGGCGGCGTGCGTAGGCGGCATCGGCATTGCGCCGGGCGGCAACATCAATTACGAAACGGGCGCGGCGGTGTTCGAGGCGACGCACGGCACGGCGCCCAAGTACGCGGGGCTCGACAAGGTCAACCCGGGATCGCTGATTCTGTCCGGCGAAATGATGTTCCGGTACATGGGCTGGGACGAGGCCGCGGAACGCATCCTGAAGGGGATGGCCGCAACGATTGCCGAGAAGATCGTGACCTATGACTTTGCGCGGCTGATGGACGGCGCCCGCGAGGTGAGTTGCAGCGCGTTCGGCGAGGCCGTGGCGGAACGGATGCGGTGAGCTGACGGTGCGCCGCCGGCCGGAGGTTCAGGGGGCCAGGGCGGGCTGGAGGGCGGGCAGGGTCTCGGTTTCGAGGACGCCGTTGAGTTCGAAAAGCACGAAGCCGGGCAGGTTCAGGGCGCGGAGGGCGACGATCTGATCGAGTACCTGGCGGGGCGCGAGGCGGCTGCGCGAGGCGGTGACGCCGATACCGGGATAGAGCGCGTGGGCCGGTACGTGCTCGCATTGCGTGCGGGTGAGCTCGCGGAACGTGTCGAGGTCCTCCGTATAATTCATGGGACAGGCGAAATCGATGAATCCGTTGTTCAGCCAGGCCGCCCAATCCTG
This sequence comes from Lentisphaerota bacterium, assembly GCA_016929365.1. Lineage (GTDB taxonomy): Bacteria > Verrucomicrobiota > Kiritimatiellia > UBA8416 > JAFGIZ01 > JAFGIZ01. The sequence continues at coordinate 7,585 of JAFGIZ010000294.1, read as the reverse complement.
GCCCATGCTGGCAATGCAGGACGGGTAATTGCCATAAACGGCGGCGGACACGCGGATGCCGGGCCGCGCGCCGCGGGCCGCGTCCGCGGCGCGGCGTACGAAGTCGGTCAACTGTGCGGCGCGCCAGCGGCGGAACGCGTCCGCGAGGGGGCCGTCGATGACGTCGGCGGGCCAGCGGCCGGCGGTTTGGCCCGAGGTGGTTTCGAAAGCGCGGCGGCAGGCGCCGCAGAAACAGCTGCGTGCCTGGGGATGGCGGACGTAATCGAGATGGACCCCGTCCACGGGATAGCGCCCGGCGATTTCGGTGATGGCTTCCAGTTCGAGCCGGACGTTTTCGGGGTGAGACGGGCAGAGCCAGTCGAGCAGGGCGCCGCGGTCGTCGACCTGGCAGCGTCCGGCGCGGCGCAGGCGGGCGGTGCGTTCCGGGGACGCGGCGTCGAGGTTCCAGCAGACCTTCCAGACGTGAACGCGGAGTCCGGCCTGGCGGGAGGCCTCGGCGCAGGCCGCGACCTGGTCGCCGTAGTGGTGGAACGTATCCGAACGCGGCAGGACGGCGCTGGCATAGTGCGCCAGGCCGGGCCAGGCGGCGTTAAGGAAGAGGTCGGTTATGCCATGGGCGGAGAGGACCCCGGCGGTGCGGGCCCAGTCGCCCGGGTAGAGGCCCAGGGCGGAGTGGTTCCATACGCCCCGGAGCTCGTCGGGGCGGGGCGGATGGCGCCGGGCGCGATCGAGCAGCAGTTCCCGTTCGAAGACATCCAGCCGGGCGATAACCTGGCTGTAGCGGCCCTGTGCGCAGAGCGATGCGATCGCGCCGTAGGCGCGGCGGCCGGCTTTGGTGCGCACAGCCGGCCGGACCTGTTCGAGTCGGCATCGGGCGGCGTATTCCCAGAGGGGGGGGTGGAGGGCGCCGAGCAGGGCCAGCAGCATTTGTTTCTTGTGGGGCGTATCGCCGTCGTCGAGCAGAATATGGCTCATCCAGAACCCCTGCGGGGAGGCGGTCCAGGCCGGATCGCCGAGCGGGTTCCCGCGCAGGTCCTCCCAGCGCGCGATGACGCGGGCGTCGTCGCCGGCGGGGTAGACGGGACGGATGTTGCGTGAATCCTGGCGCACGGTCGCGGGCAGGTGTGGCGGGGCGGTTTCCAGAAACCGGATCCGGCGCCAGCGCGGTTCGAGACCGGACGCGGCATAGCGGCCGAGCCGGAGTCCCATGCTCTGGGCCAGACCGGGATCGGCGCCATAGAAGACGATCAACCGGCCGCCGCCGCGGATGAAGCGGCGGAGGGCCGTGCGTTCGGCATCGGGCAGGAGCGGATTATAGCCTAGGACGGCGACGGCGCAGCCGGAGGGCAGGCCGCGGGCGGCCGCGGCGTCGTCCAGGATCTCGTGGGGGATACCCAGGTCGGTCAGCCAGCGGCCGAGGCGCCGCGTGACGGAGCGGGCGGCGTTGCGTTCGGCGTCGTTCGGGGTCGAATCGGTGCCGCGCACCAGGCAAACGGGGGCCGCGGAGCAGGAGAGCGCCAGGCAGGTCAGGGCGAGCAGGCGCTTCATTCCGGTATGAAGAGCGTCTGGCCCGCGCGGATCGCGTTGGGATTTGAGAGGTTGTTGGCCCGGACAATCACGTCGATGCGCGTATTATACGCGGATGCGATTTCGGACAGGGTTTCGCCCGGTTGCACGACATGTTCGTATCCCGATTCCACGCGGCGTGAAGCGGGCGCGGCGGCCGAGCGCATGATGCCGCTGATGCGTTCGCTGAGACTGTCGATGATGGCGCGTTTATCCGCTTCGCGGGCGGTTTCCAGGGCCTTGAGCTCAAGGCGCAGGGCGTCGAGTTCCGCGCCGAGGTTGCGTTCCAGGGTGTCGAGCCGCGTTCGGAACGCCTCGACCTCCTGGTAGACGTCCTGGCGTCCGGCTTGAAGGGCGTTGACGGCTTCCTTGAGGCGTTCGACGTCGGCCGCGAGACGATCCTGGCGGGTTTCTTCGCGCACGGCCGCGCGCCGGCTGTCGCCGAGCGAGGCGCAACCGGCGGCCAGCAGGGCGGCGGCGAGCACGCAACAGGCTAACGCGCGAGTGAGCATGGGGGCACGGTAGCACGAGTCCGCCGCGGCGTCAACGGGAGCGGGGATGAGGTTTCGGGTTTCAGGTTTCGGGTTTCAGGCGGGAGGGGGGACCGTTGGTGCGCGTGAGCGCGGGCGGTATACGGATCCAGCTGCGGAGGGCGTGGGCGGCTTCGTAGGCGCGGCGGGCCCCGGCCGTGTCGCCGATGCTCAGACGGAAACGGCCGACTTCGCGCCAGAGCTTGTAGTTATTCGGATCCAGTGCGACGGCGCGGTCCACGCAGGTGTCGCCGAATGCACGCGCGGCCGGCGTGCGGGCGGCATAGGCCGCCCGGCCGAGGGCGTACCAGGCGCGCCAGGACGTGGGCGCCGAGCGAAGCGAACGGGCGACTGCTTCCGGGGGGGCGTGCTCGAGGCGGGTGGCGGAATCGGCGCGCAGCCACGCGGCGGGCAGCAGGACGAGGGCGAGGGCGCCGGCGAAGGCGGCGGCTGCGGCCAGGCGTCCGGTGGCCGGCCGGGCGGCGCCGGGTGCGGCGGGGCCGGGCGTCCAGGCGAGGCCGATCAGGATGGCGAGGGTGACGGACACGAGGGGTATATGCGGCAGGAATTCGAATCCGGCGTGCACCAGGGCGGCGGCCAGGGCGCCGCCTGTCGCGACGCCGACCGCGCAGTCGGCGGGGCCGGTTGGCGGCGGACGCAGGCGGAGACCGCGGCGGAGCGCGAGCAGCAGGGCGCCGGCAAGCGCTACCCCGGCGAGCCCCGCGTCGGCCAGGAGCTGGACGTACTCGTTTTCCGCATGGCTCATCGAGGCGCCCGCCGAGGTGCGGCGGTGCTGCGGATAGACCATGCGGAACCCTTCCGGACCGGCCCCCCAGAGGGGGTACGCCCGCCAGACGGAGAGGGTGTCGCGCCAGGCGGTGGCGCGGACGTAGACGCTGCCGCGGGTGCCGGCGTTGAGCAACCGGGCAAAGCGCGCGCGCTGGGGGGCCGCGGCCGGCAGTGCGGCGAATGCCGCGAGCGCGCCAACGAGGAGTGCGAGCACCACGGCGCCGGCCAGCCGGCGGCGGTAGAGAATCAGAAGCAGCGCCGCGGCGAGCAGGGCGATACCGAACGCGATGAGGCCGCCGCGGGAATCAATGAGGCATACGGCCAGCCCCATAAGGGCCAGGGCGGCGGCATAGACGGCGGCCGCGGCAGGCCGCCGGCGCTCGGCGCTTTCAACCGCGAGCGCGAGCGCGGCGGGGGCGAGGAGGGCGAGGTAGCCCGCCAGGTGGTTGCGATTGACGAAGCAGGCCACGGGTCCGGGGAGATCGTGGGCGATGGGTACGACCCACCAGATCGTGTCTCCCTGCGGATAGACGCGAAGGCTGACTGTCGCGGCGGCGGCCAGGATGGCGCCGATCGCGGCGAGCATGGAGAGCAGCCGGCGGCGGCGGCGCGGTTCGAGCGTCGCGGCCAGCAGGCCGGCGCTGAACGCCGCGATCGTGAGTGCCGCCATGCGAAGCGAACCCGCGCGGTTACGGGTGAGGGCAAAGCCGTGCGACCGGGCCGTCCACAATCCCAGTTCCCGGCCCTGTGTGAGCGCCTGCAGCGCGGCGGTGTTCTGTGCGTAGCGCCGCGAGCCCGTCAGGCGGGTGCCGGCGTGGGGGAGCGGCGTGAGCCAGACCAGGAAGGCGGCGAGAATGGCGAGGTAGACGGTTTCGACGTGCCGCCGTGCCCGGTCGTGCGGGGTGTGTGCAGCGCGGACGGCGACGAAGAGCCAGGTTCCACTGAGGAGCGCCGCCGTCAACGCGGTGGCGCGGGCGAAACCGCCCGCCGCGCACAGGGTGAGAAAGAGGAGCGATACAGGCAGCACCGCGGCTGCCGAACGGGCTCTTTGCACCCCGTGCGCCGTCACTTAAACGGGTTACCCCCGGGCGCGCCATGAGGGCCCTTCGCCGTCATGATCGCGGTCATTGTCCTTGCGCGGAAACCCTGTTGGGGGGGCCGGGCGGCCAGTTCGGCGGGCCGGGCGGCCAGTTGGGCGGGCCCGGGGGCCAGTTGGGCGGTCCGGGAGGAAACTCGGGTTCGCCGGGACTTTCGACGTCGGGCGGGACCGGGCCCGGGCCCGGTCCCGAAGGTTCGCCGCCGCCGGGGCGCGGGGGTTCTTCGGGTTCGGGCTGCTCCGGAATAACGCCGGGCGGTTCCTCTCCCGGGCCCATCTCCGGCACCTCGAGGACGGTCGGTTCCTCGGGTGCTTCTTCGGGCGCGACTTCTTCCTCAACCTCGCGGCGGATGCCTTCGGACTCGGCGGTGCCGCAGAGGCAGATATAATACGGCACGCGGACGAGAAAGAGGCCTGCGCGCGAAACGGTAGACGCAACGCGGAAGCCCCGGAAGAGGTCGGTGAAGTGGGCGCTGACATAGAAGCGATCGCGGACGGTGGGCAGGCTGAACATCCAGGAGCCGCCGTAGGTGGCGCGATCATCCGGGTGATTGGTGGAGGCCGGGTCGTTGAGCCATTCCGAGACATTCCCGCTCAAGTCGTACACGCCGTAGAAGTTCTCGTTGGACAGCGTTTGCATGGCGCCGTCGTGATCGCGGCCGTTAAACCAGCCTACCTGCGTCGTACCCTGTCCGGGCAGGCCGCCGTGGTTGAGGTAGTTGGCGGCGTCGCCGCGCAGGCTGTTACGGCCGTAGCCGTAAAGAACATTGGTGCCCCCGTTCCAGGCCGCGGCCTTGTAGAACTCGTTGAAGGGGTTGGCCGCGGTACGGTTGCCGGATGCGTTATCCATGGGCAGGCGGAAGCCGTTCTTGAGAAGCCATTCGCGGCGTGCGTCGGCGCTGAAGCGGCCCCTGATCCAGTTGGTTGCCGCGGCGGTAACCGGGGCCCAGGCTTCGGGCGCGCTGCCTTCGCGGTAGCAGCGTTCGGCGGGGCCGCGTCCCGTGTCTATAGTGAGCCAGTTGCAGTACTTGACGGCGCCGTACCACGAGACGCCGGTAACGGGGTGGCGGTCAAAGGATTCGCCGTCCCGCGCGGGGGCGGGGCTGATGCTGTAACGGGCGCCGGCCGGGTGTTCGGGGTTGTAACGCAGACGGCTGTCGGCGATCTGGAACATCTCGTGCAGATTTTCCTCCATGGCCGGGTTGAACCAGGCGTTGCCGCGGGCGTCGAAGAACATATTGGTGCCGCGCAGGTTGTTGGTGTTGGCCTGGGCGTCGTTCAGGAAACGGACAAACTCCTCGTTGCTGATCTCGTAGGTGCCGATGTAGAAATCATAGGCGGGTCCGCCCGGTTGTCCGCCGGCGGCGACGAGCTGCATGGGGGGTTCGGGTCCGGCCGGTGCGGGAATACGGGCCAGGAGTGCATCGCGGGAACCGCCGCCGTAGGCGTTCTGGAGGGGCTGAATGACGGGCAGGTTGGTTGAGGACGTCGCGCCGGCAAGGTGCGTACCGCCGGCCGTATCGGCCGCGGCCGCGTAGAACGCATCGTCGCCGGACTCGCCCAGGTAGGTCAGAAAGCGACAGGCGCCGCCGGCTTCGAGCTGGGCCACGAAGGCGTCGCGCGGCCCGCCGCCGTAGGCGGGCTGGACGGCGGCCTTGACGGCGAGGTTGGTGGACCGGGTCACGCCGGCGACGTGGGCGCGTCCCACGGGATCGAGCGCCACGGAGAAGGCGCGGTCGTCATCGGCGCCGCCGATCCAGGAGGCATAGACGGCCGCGTGGCCGTCGGGGCGCAGCCTGACGGCGAAAGCATCCCAGTCGCCTCCGGCGTGGCCCTTCTGGACGGCGTTGGTCGCCGGGAAGTCGATGGACGCGGTTTCGCCGACGACGCAGGCGTAGTGGAGGGCGTCCAGGGCGACGCCGTAAGCGCGGTCGTCGTTGCCGCCCCCGAGATAGGTGGAGTAGGAGAGTGCATTGCCGGTCGGCATGAGACGGGTCACGAAGGCATCCCAGCGTCCGCCGCCGTGTTGGGCCTGGAGCGGGGTGGCGAGGGGGAAGTCCTCGGAATCCGTTTGTCCGGCCAGGAGGACATAGCCGCGCTCGTCGGCGGCCAGGGCGAACGCGCCGTCCTGTCCCGAGCCGCCGAGGCGCGTGACGTATTCGAGGGTGCGGCTGTCGGCCGCGAAGCGGGCGACAAAAGCATCCATATCGCGCCCGCCGGAGGCGCCGAAGCGGGAAGTCGCCGGGAAATTCGCGGAGGCCGTTTCGCCGGCAAGGTAGAGGTTGCCGGTCCGGTCTACCACAACGCCGTAGGCGCGGTCGTCGCCCGTCCCGCCGAGCCGGCGTGAAAAGAGCAGCTTGGAACCCGTCGGATCGATCTTGGTCACAAAGGCGTCCCAGGAGCGCCCCGACAGGTCCGCGTCCCCGATGGGTTGGGCGGGGTAATCCAGGGAGGTCGTTTCGCCGCAGACGTAGGCGTTGCCCGCGGGGTCGGCGGCGATGCCGAGGGCGCGGTCCGCCCCGCCGCCGCCGATGAAGATCGAGTAGACCGGCGCGGCGTCGGCAATGCGAAACTTGGAGACAAAGACGGTGGGGTTGCGTACAGGCGCGGCTCCGGGCTCGAAGGCGCCGGAGAGGGTTTCGCCGGCCACGTAGGCATAGCCCCGGCCGTCCACGGCGAGGGCGTAGGCTCGGTCTTCGGCTGCGCCGCCGAGGAACGAGGTGAAGTCGAGCGCGGGCTGCAGGGTGACCGCCGCGTCCGGCGCGACATCGGGGAAGCGGTAGCTCACGACATCGTTCTGGAGGGTATGCCGGGCGTCGACCGGGCGCGGGATGCCGTTGACGACCTGGTAGACGGACGGCGCACGCATGACGATACGGCCGCATTCCAGGTTGAGGACGAGCCGGTCCTGGGGGTCCAGGAGGAGGCCGTCCGGGCCCTCGAAGCGGAACCGGATGCGCGAGGGATCGGCGCCGGGCTGGACCACAAACACGTATTCCAGGCGGCGTTGATCTCCGTAAAACGCGAGGTCGATACCGGGATAGATGTCCGGGTATTCGACCATCGTATAGGCCGGTATGTCGGTGAGCCAGTTGCGGGGATCGGTACCCGTAAAGTAGGCCTGGCGGGCCGCGGGCGGGCCGGGGAGCGGGAGGGCGTCGCGGTTGCCGTCCAGCAGCTCCATGCGCAGCACGATTTCGTCTTCGAGCTCGTGGGCCGGGTAGCGTTCCTCGTCGCACTCGTAGTAGACCGTGCGCCCGTCCTCGCGGGTCACGTCGGGCCGTCGCAGGACGAGCACGACTTCGGAGGGGCCGAGATAGACCTTGAAATCGGCGCCGCGCGCGAGGAAATCGAAGACGTCGCCGCAATCCTCGCACTCGGGCTCGAAGAGGAGCGGGGAGGCGAGGAACCGTTCGTCCGCCCGCCCGGTTGCAGCGGCGTCGGACGGGTCCGCGGCGGCGGGCTCGACAAAGGGGCCGGTCGGCCTGGAGAAGGGGGCCTTGGGTTCGTATTTGCGTTCGCTGCCGCCGGGGCCCGGCCGCGATTGGGGAGGCGGCGGGGGGGGCGCGGGTTCCGGTTCGGGGGGCGCGGGTTCCGGTTCCGG
>JAFGIZ010000293.1 GCA_016929365.1 Lentisphaerota bacterium | reverse complement strand
GGGGCGGTCGGCGCGGAGATCGCCTTCGCGCGCGCCCGCGCGGACGCGGCCGGCCGCCTCCAGGACCTTCTCGAATCCGGGACGCTGCCCGAGCGCGTGACGCATAACGATACGAAGCTCAACAACGTGCTGATCGACGACGAGACGGGGCGCGGCATCTGCGTGATCGACCTCGACACGGTCATGCCGGGTTTGTCGCTGTACGATTTCGGGGACATGGTCCGCTCCGTCTGCAACAGCGCGGACGAGGACGAGCCGGATGTCGAGAAGGTGCGCTTCCGGATGCCGTTTTTCGAGGCCCTGGTGCAGGGCTACCTGGAGACGGCGGGCGGGTTTCTCACGCAGGGGGAACGGGGGGAACTGGCTTTCGCGGGGCGTCTGATCACGCTCGAAATCGGCGTGCGGTTTTTAACCGATCACCTCAACGGCGATACGTATTTTCGCACGCACCGGCCCGAACAGAACCTGGACCGCTGCCGCGTGCAGTTCCGCCTCGTGCGCCTGATGGAAACGCGGGAAGCGGAGATGCGCGCCGCGGTCCGGGCCTGTGCCGGATGAACCGGCGGCACGTCACTCCAGTGCGGCCGTCTCGTCGCGCGCCAGGCGCATGAGCTTGAGATTGTCGTCCAGGCGCGACCTCCGGAAACGCAGCATCCAGAGCCGTTCGAAGGCCTCCGCCAGGGCGTCCATCGCCTCGACCCAGGCCGCGCGTTCCGGGGCGGCAGGCATGCCGCCGGCGCGCAGGGCCTGCCCCATCAAGACCCGCCGCGCAGCCAGTACGTCCATCGCCGCGGCCAGCCGCAGGTCGGCCAGCGCGGCCGCCTCGAACTCGGGCAGGCCGGGCGCCGGGTCCGGCCAGAGGCGCGTCTCGCTCAGGCGCTCGATCACCTCGTTGAGCCCGTCCGGGTCGGCGCGGTTGATGGCTTCCGGGTAGCGCAGGGGCGCCATCGCGGCAACCGGCACGCGGCGGAACCGGCGCAGAAAACGCGTGGCGGGCGGGCGCAGCGGCTCGACCAGCGCGTGGTACAGGCAGTTCGCCCCCGGGCCGGCCGCCGCGCTCGTGCCGCCGAGAATGCGGATGGCACGGGCCAGGGCCGCGTCCCCGCGCAAGGCCAGGACCGCGAAGCGGCGCGTGAAATCCGCCTCGTCCACCCCGGCGCCGTGCCAGGCATGCGCCGCCCCGTGCGCGAACCCGTGCAGACTGGCGCCCAGCGGATTGCGGTGCCCGAAATCGCCCCAGTCGGTATTCAACAGGCCCAGCGCGCCGCTGCGCCGCCCGATGCGCGCGAAACGCCCGACGTTGGCGACAGCGTTGGGCAGGTGCGTGCCGTGCCGCTGCCAGCCGCTGGTGCCCGGGCAGACCATGACCGGCACGCCGGCCGCGCTGAATTCGCGCGTGCGCGGCATGCGCGGCCCCTCGGCGGCGTAGTCCCAGTTCAGCGCCACGATGTCCTTCGGCAGCCGCTCAATAAGCTCGGGATGCTGCAGGATGATGTCGCCCCAGACGTTCATCCGCTTGCCGTACCGTTCGCAGAGCCGGTGCAGCTTGAGCAGAAAATCGAGGTACACCGCGCCCGCGCCGCGCCGCCGCGCCGCGCGCCGGCTGCGTCCGCGGCCCAGCTCCCACGGCTCGTCGCAGCAGACGTTCATCTCGCCGCACTCGAACAGCGGTACGTATTCCCGGTACAGCTCCTGGACCAGCGTGAAGGACCGGGGGTCGGTCGGACAGAGCATCGTGCCGCCTTCCCAGCCGTCGGTGCCCGGAAGCTCGGCGAGCGGGCGGTAACGGGGCAGCTGCAGGATCAGCTCGTTGTGGCTCAGCGTGGCGAGCGAGGGGACAAACGTCACGTGGTGAAGCCGGCAGTGCGCCTGGATCTCGAGGATGTCCTCCGGCGTGTAGGGGCTGAACCCGCGTCCGATCGCCGGGTGCGCCTTCCAGGTGAAGGTGTTCTTGATGTAGATCTGGAACTCGTTGATCTTCCAGTGCGCCAGGCGCGCGACCAGGGCCTTGAGTGTGGCGACGGTCGGCACCTTGCCCCGGGCGCAATCGTAGTACACGCCGCGCCGCGCGAAGTCCGGCCGGTCGTCGATACGGCAGCAGGGCAGCGCCGGGCCGTGCAGGGCCAGCAGATCGCGCAGGGTCTGAACCCCGTAGTACGCACCGGCATCCCCCGAGGCGGCGATCTCGATCCCGTCGCGGCGGACGGTCAGGCGGTAGGCCTCGCGGCCGCGCACGCGCGGCTCGCGCACGATGCGAACCGTCGCGGGGCCCCAGGCGTCGTGAACGATCCGGACGCGCCGGCCCGGCGCCTTCAGGTCCGCCGCGAGCCCGGCCAGGGCCGTGTCATCGGCCGGCATCGCACTGCACAACCGGATCGGGCCGGCCGGTGTCAGGGCGCCCGGCAGGCGGCGGCAGGACCGCACGGGGATCAGGAAGTCGCTCATGCGTTGCGTCCGGCCTGTTCCGGGTCGTCCGGGCTCAGCTCGGCGTGGGCCCGTTTGAGCCATTCCATAACCGCGATGCCCTGCGGGCACAGGTTTTCGCATTTGCCGCATTCCACGCATTGATCCGCGCGGCTGCTTTCGGAAAGGCGGGCGTAACGCCGCCGGCCCTCGGCCGGGGCATTGTACATCCGCGCCGTGTTAAGAATCTCGAAAATGCGCGGGATGTCCACGCCCTGGGGACAGGGCGTGCAGTAGCCGCAGCCGGTGCACGGCACGGGGCTGAGCCCGCGGAACGCGGCGCGCGCCCGCGCGACGCAGGCGCGCTCCGCCTCGCTGAGGCGGCCGACGCCGGATGCTTCCGCGCTTTTCAGGTTCTGTTCGAGTTGTTCGTACGTGCTCATGCCGCTGAGCACGACAGTGACTTCCGGCTGATCCCAGAGCCACTGCAGGGCCCAGTCGGCGGGCGTGCGCGAGGGGCGGCACTCCGCCCAGACACGCTGAACGGCAGGCGGGGGTGTGCGGGCCAGCTTGCCGCCCAGCAGGGGTTCCATCACGATGACGGCCAGGCCTTTGCCCGCGGCATGGCGCAGTCCCCGGACACCCGCCTGGTTCTCCACGTCCATGTAGTTGTACTGGATCTGGCAGAAATCCCAGCCGTCATAGCCGTCCACGATCTCGACGAACGCATCCGCGTCGTCGTGAAACGAAAAGCCGAAGTAGCCGATGTGTCCCCTGGCTTTCCGGTCCTCCGCCCAGGCCGGGGCGCCGCGATCCAGGGCTTTTGCCCAGCTTTGCCGGTTCAGGCCGTGGAGCAGGTAACCATCGATGCGCTCCACCTGCAGTTTCTCGCGCTGCCGGTCGAAGATACGGTCGAGATCGGCGCGGCTTTCCACTTGGCCCAGCGGCATTTTGGTCGCCACCCACGTTTTCTCGCGGTACCCGTCGCGCAGGGCCCGGCCGACAACGGTCTCGCTTTCGCCGCGGTGATACATCCAGGCGGTATCGAGATAGTTCACGCCGCGGTCGACGGCATGCCGGATCATGCGCACGGCTTCCGGTTCGTCGACGGCGCCGTCCCGTACGGGCAGCCGCATACATCCGAATCCAAGCGCCGAAACCCTGTCCCCGTGTTTGCCGAAAGGCCTGGTCTGCATGCCGCCCCGCCTGCTTCGTGTCTCCATGCCGGTTACGCCCCGCTAGTCCACCAAACTGCGCGCCCGATCGAAAGCAGAAAATGGTCGAACGTCACGGTGTGCATCAGCGGCCGCACGTGTTAGAATAGGGCTTCGCATGAGCCTTCGCCGCCATATCAACCGCCTGCGGTCTTTTCTCAAGGACGATATCCGTCGGGAAGTGGACTTTTCGGCTACCGATCAGAACCGCGGCCTCCCGCCGCCGCCTATCGAGAAGCCGTGCCCCGCGGACGCCCGTCGCGTGGACCTGCCGGCGGCCGGATCGTGGACCGGTCTCCGACCCGTCGACCTCTCTGCGGCTATCCGCGACCGCGAAAGCTGCCGGAGCTATACCGGCGCGCCGCTGGCGCTGGACGAACTGGCCTTTCTGCTCTGGGCCACGCAGGGCATTCGCCGGCGCCTGAACGCCGGGACCGCGTTGCGGACCGTCCCCTCCGCCGGCGCCCGGCACGCCCTGGAGACCTACCTGTGCGTGATGAACGTCACCGGGCTCAAGGCGGGTGTGTACCGCTTCTTGCCGCTCGAGAACCAGCTTCTCCATGTGGGCGGCGGCGACGCGCTGCCCGACCGGCTTACCGCGGCGACGCTGGGCCAGTCCTTTGCCGGGCGCGCGGCGGCGGTCTTCGTCTGGACGGCCGTGCCCTACCGCATGGAATGGCGTTACGGCGCCGCGGCACACAAGGTGATCGCCCTCGACGCCGGGCACGTTTGCCAGAACCTGTACCTGGTCTGCCGGGCGATCGGGGCCGGGACCTGCGCCATTGCCGCATACGACCAGCCCGCCATGGACCGCCTGATCGGTGTAGACGGCGTGGACGAGTTTGCGATCTACCTGGCCCCCGTGGGCAAAGTGTAGGGCTCGGCACACACGGGGTCAGATGTTGAGTTTGAGCTAACGGACAACGGCTTTCGATTTGTCCGGCCGCGGCCGTTCGTTAGCGCAAACTCAAGGGCCTGTTGCCCAAATTCGAAAGACGCCTGCGGCGAGATGTCTCGGCAGGCTCGACATGACAATTCCTTGGGAAACTCGATGGCTTCGGCACGGTCATCCCGAGCGCAGTCGAGGGATCTCCGTTTAGGCAACACGCCGTGAAAACGTGACCCCGCTGCCCCGTCTCCTGCCTTCACCCCCGAGGAAGGCAGATCAGCGCCAGAAGCGTGAGCAGCATATAGATCGCGGTGACCGCGTAGGCATAG
>JAFGIZ010000292.1 GCA_016929365.1 Lentisphaerota bacterium | reverse complement strand
GTCCCGGCACCTGCACGCACGTCTGGAACTACGCCCAGGCGCTGCCCTACCTGTTCCCGCCGCTGGCCCGTTCGGTGCGCGACCAGCAGTACGAGCTGAACATGGACCGCAACGGGCGCATGTGTTTCCGCCAGCCGCTGCCGCCGGGCACGGCGTGCCATACGGCGGATTTCCATGCCGCCGCGGACGGCCAGCTGGGCGGCGTCATGCGGGTTTACCGCGAGTGGCTGATCAGCGGCAACGACGCCTGGCTGCGCCGGACCTGGCCGAAATGCAGGCAGGCGCTGGAATACACCTGGCGCTACTGGGACGCCGACCGGGACGGGGTCATGGAAGGCGTCCAGCACAATACCTACGACAACGAGTTCTGGGGTCCGAATACGATGCTGGGTTCCCTGTACCTGGGCGCGCTGCGGGCGGCCGAGGAGATGGCGCGCTACCTGGGCGAGAACGGGAACGCGGCCGCGTACCGCCGGATCTTCGAATCCGGGAAGGCGTGGATGGACGACCGCCTTTTCAACGGCAAGTGGTACCGCCAGATCATCAACCCGGACGCCAACGCCCACACCGACCACAAGAGCCGCCATCTCGTCAAGGGAGAGAAAACGCCGCGCTGGCAGTACGGCAACGGCTGCCTGACCGATCAGCTTATCGGGCAGTGGTACGCGGAGATGCTGCAGCTCGGCGACCTGTTCAAGCCCGCCCACGTGCGCAAAGCGCTGCAAAGTATCTTCCGGCACAACTGGCGCGCCGACCTGGACGGCCACGCGACGCTGTTGCGATCCTTTGCGTTTCCCGGCGAAGCGGGCCTGCTGCTGTGCACCTGGCCCGGGAACGACGAGCCGCCGTACCCGTTCTGGTTTTCCAGCGAAGTCTGGTGCGGCTGCGAGTACCAGGCGGCCAGCCACCTGATCTACGCGGGCTTCGTCGACGCCGGCCTGGCGATTGTCAAGGGCTGCCGTGACCGCCACGACGGCAGCCGGCGCAACCCCTGGGACGAGTTCGAGTGCGGGCATCACTACTCCCGCTCCATGGCGAGCTGGGCCTTGCTGCTGGCCCTGTCCGGATTCGAATATCACGCCCCCGAAGGGCGGATCGGGTTCGCGCCGCGCGTGTCGCGCAGTGACTTCAATGTCTTCTTCTGCGTCGCGGCCGCATGGGGCCGCTTTCGCCAGAAGGACGCCGCATCCGCCTTCCGGGCGGAGATCCGGGTGGATTACGGGACCCTGCCGTTGCGGGAATGCCGGCTGGCCCCGCCGGCTGCGCGGACCCGGCGCGTGGAGGCCCGGCTGGGCGGGCGGAAGGTTCCGTGCCGCCTCGAGCGCGCCCGCGGCGGCGCAGCCACGGTATGTTTTGATCCCGGCGTGGCGATTGAAAGCGGCAAGACGCTGCGGCTGGCGTTGACCTGAGGCGAACGTCCGTTTGCGGTTTCCGCCGGTCAGGCCGAAGACGCCCACGACGGTTGCGAAACCGGTTCGAGTATGGCGTCCGGGCGGCGCTTGTTATGACCAGGTGACCATTCCGGTCAAGCGTCCGATGACGGCGATCGAAATCGTGACGCACACCGAAGACGCAATCGTCATCCATTTCCGCCGGCCGCGGGCACGCCGTACCGCAAGTCTCCCGGGTCGGTGATGGATAACCAGAACCCGTTCCCGTTGCTGCCGGCGTGGATTTTCAAGAGTATTGCGTTGACCCCTTTGCGCAGGGTAATCGGCACCTGTGATTCGCCTTTCTGCGGCGGACCGCCGGGGCGGTCGCCGGGCCGGAAGACCAGGGCGCCGTTTACCCGGATACTGGCCCAGTAATCGGCGCCGAAGCTGAGCTGCGCCGGCCGCGCCTCGGGGCTCTCCACCTCCGTGTACGCGTAGGAGATCGTCCCTTTCCCCCCGGCGCTGATCTCGCCGAAGGTCTTGTACAGGCAGATGTAGTGGGCGGCCCGGCTGTCGGTGGGTTGAACGCCTTCCTGCGGACGTACCCACGCCAGCGTCTTACCGCCGCGCTCATACCGTTTGCCGAAATCGATCTCTGTTTCCGGAACATACGGCGTTTCCAGGAGGGCGGTCACCGCTTCCGGGCGCAGCGGGCCGTCGACGCCGGGGAACGGGCCGATAGCATAAACGTCCGCGGCGGTAAAATCCCGGTATACCGGTTCCAGCGCGAGCCCCAGCAGGCCGGCCCGCTCGGCCGGCCCGGCTGCCAGGTCCAGGCTTTGCCCGCCGCCGGCCAGGACCACGGGGGCCGAAACCGCGAGCCCGCCGCTCGTGCCGCGCCGATCGCCGACAAGCGCGACATCCCGTCCGTTCTGAAGCAGAACCGGCATCCCGAGCCCCGGGCCGGTCGCAAAGGCGCATTTAATCCGGTAGCGACCGCTGAACGGGACTTCGAGATGCAGCGTGGCGAGCCCGGGCCCGAGCAACAGGACCTGCGTTTCCGCCAGACCCGGCGCAAGGTCCGACCCCGCCACCAGTGCGGCGGCCCCGGGATTCCGCAACCCCGCGTACAGCCGCGCGGGCGTGAGCGCGTCCGGGGGAAGCGCATACGCCTTACGGTGCATCAAGCCCGGCGGATACGTCTGGAGGGCTTCGTACAGGCTGACCATCTCGCTGCGAAGGAGCAGGTTGCGGCCCCGCCAGGTCTGACCGGCTTCAAGACACCGTCGGGCTTCCGCCAGCGTGGTCTCGGCTTTACGCAGCGCCTCCGGCGACACGGCCGACGCCGTCACGGCCTCCGGGCGGCCGGAAACCAAACGTTCGACAGACCCGATCTGCGCGCGCAGATTCTCCGCGGCGGACGACGGAACCGAAAGCTCCATGGCCGTGGGCCGCGAGTCCGGGGCGTTGCGGAAGACCCGGAAGGCGTAGGGCTCGAGCTCCAGCGACAGGCGGTTGCCCGCGGTCTCGATGCGCGCACCCGTGCTCGCCCGTTCAACCCGCGGCTGTCCGTTCAAGGTGATCGCGGCCCCCACCGGGTACCAGGCCCGGTTGGCCACGTAGAACCAGGAGTTGTCCCCTTCCGTTCCGTACCACAGGGCGGCCGGGTCCGTGTCTCCGAGCTGTTGCATGCCGATCGGGGGCAGGGCCCGGTACTCGCGCAGGAAGGGGCGCAGATACTCCGGCTGCCCCAGCACGTAGCCGTGCGAGCCGTCGTAAAGCAACGTGACGTTGCCGTCGGCCATGCCGTTGGCGAAACGTTGCAGGTAATGTATTCCGGGCGGATTAAGCGTGGCATCCGGATAGACGCGGGAGTTCGAAGATGGCTCGTAGCCCAGTTCCGCAGCCGTCGCATAACGCCCTTCATGGTTGGTCATGAAGAACAGCGCCGTGGCCGTGCCGTCGCCGCGGGAACAAGCCGCCGCCCGCAACGGCGCCACGGCCCGGTCGTCTTCCCGCTGCTCGGCCGACCGGACCGGCTGCCCGGGGTCCCGGTTGTCCCGGTCCGGATAGAACCGGCTGACCGACAGAACAAAGGACGGATCGTCGCGGTAGAGGGAGGGATCAATGCCCGCCTCGCGCCAGACCGATACATCGCTGCCCGGCGGCTTGAGATGAATCTTCAAATCCGGATTCGCCGCGGTGAGGATGCCGGCCAGGCGTTTGTGATAGGCGTAAATCTTGCGGCACCGCCAGTCGACCCAGGCGTCATAGTGGTTATGCACCAGCCATTCATAGCGCTTCCGGAACCGCCCGGGATCGTCCGGATCCGCCGGGATCTCGAGGCCCGTTTCCTGTTCGAACAGGTTGACCGTATAGTCTTCGTAGCCCCAATCGAGGCTGCGGAAGCATTGCCAGCCGTCAAAGGCCCATTCCACGAGCAGGCGGATGCGCAGCCCCTGGAAGGCGGGAAAATTTCCATAGCGCCCGGCTAATTCTGCGAAGACCTCGGCCGTCCAGTCCTGCACACCGGGATAGAGCGGGCTGTAGTAGGGCCGGTGCGGCCCGCGCGTGCCTGCTTCGCCCGTGCGAGAGACCGTCACCCACGGTCCGGGCCGGCCGCCGGTGTCGAGCCCGGCCTCGGCGGCGAACCGTTCGTCCAGCTGCACGTCGTACATATGCAGATCGCCGATAACGTTGAGGCCGTATTTTTCCGCCGTCAGCAGCATGAGCCGCAGGACGTCTTTGCGCAGCGGTTCCTTGCGCGCCGCCGGGCCGGGCGGCAGAATGCCAATCTGGTAGCCGGGAATCGCCTTGCCGGGCCAGAGCATGTTTCCGTACACGGCGATCGTGGGGAACCAGAGATTGATCCCCGCATAGTTCAGCCGCTGCCCCACGCGTTCGGCTGTGTTCTTGAAGTTGGGCCATTCCAGGGCGTCGTCCGTGCCCATCTTTGCGCCGAAGTTCTGCAGGAAGCGCATGGGTTCTTCCTGGTACATGCCGTACATTCGGCCCTCCGGCCCGTACCGCAGCGCCGGGAACCCGCCGCGGATGCGGTGGACCGTGATCGTCGCGCATGCGGCCCGCTGCCCGGTGTTCCAGTTGTAGAACATGACGCGCGGATCGCGGTCCCGTGCCGTAAAGTAGAAATCCTGTGTCTGCATCGCCCCGCTCAACGGGTAGACCCCGCCGGTTGAGTAGCCTTGGGCGGGCATGGGGTGTGCGTTCCGCTCGGCCAGGACGATGGCGGTCCCGCGCCGGTCGTCGTCCGGGTAAGCGATGCGCATCACGTAGTCGGCCTGCGTCTCGGGCAGGTTCAGGGTATACGCAAACCAGGAAGCCTGCTGGGTGCCGCGCTCCCGGCCGATGTCGCCCGATTCGCGGTACGCGCCCGCCGGCGTGCGCACCACGCGGGTGGGGCCGCGCGTGTAATCCGGCTCCCGCGCCGCGGCATCGATGATCTCGACCGGCTCCGTGCGCAGGCTCTCCGGGAATTCGGGTTTGCGCGTATCCACCACGCAATATTGCATCGTGCGGGCGACGTGCTTGCCGGCCGTGTCGCGCACTGCGACGTCGAAGACGCCTCCCGTATCCGTGGGCAACACCAGGGTAGCCTGGATATTTGTCGTGCCGGCGGGCACCTCGCGCCGCTGTTCGGTCACGAGTTCGCCGCCCTCGGCCTCGCGGACGCGCACGATCACCGTTTCGGGCTTTTCGGACCCGCCGGCCAGCAGCGTTGCGGAAAACGGCTCGCCGCGGCGGAATACCAGGTAGTCCGTGTCCGGCGTCAGCCGCACCCGGCCGGACAGGTCGGCGGCGGGCTGCAGGTAGAAGCCTCGCAGATACGGCAGGCCGGGATGATAGGGACGGCTGAAGGTCAGTTCATGGCTGCCTTCGGCCAGGTACAGGTTCAGCGTTTTCGACGCGCCCTTCGGCGACGGTTTCCAGGCGCCGTCGGGCCCGAGAGCGTCGCCGGGCTCCCATACCCCGCTTTCAAACGGGGTGTGGATCAGGAACCGGCCGTCCAGCGACAGATCCGTGGCCCACGGCGCGCCTTGAACGTAGAGCGTGTACCAGCCGGTTCGCGGCACGTCGAACCGGTACGTCGCTTGACCCGCCTTGGTCAGGAGTCCCTCCTTCTTGACGCGCGCGACGGCGGCTTCGTTGACGGTCGTTGCCTCGTATTCCGCGGCACGCTTGCCGATCCGGAGCGGGGGTGGGGTTGCCGCCCCGGCTTGCCCCTGCAAAGCGCACATGAACACGGAC
This sequence comes from Lentisphaerota bacterium, assembly GCA_016929365.1. Classification (GTDB taxonomy): domain Bacteria; phylum Verrucomicrobiota; class Kiritimatiellia; order UBA8416; family JAFGIZ01; genus JAFGIZ01. The sequence goes on along the minus strand of JAFGIZ010000292.1, from coordinate 3,502 downwards.
ATCACCACGGCGCACGCTCTACGTACTCCAGCCACGGCATCGCCTCCCTTAATTGGCCCATCCGTCATTAGCGCTTGACTGTACTCAAGCCGCGGGCCGCCTACAAGAGACCATCCTGCCTGTTTCATGAATAATGCTGCACGCCGCCGGACACAGACCGTAGCTCGAGTATCGTGGCCTCGTGAAACCGCTGACCACCAGCGTGTATACCTTCAGCAGCAACCTGATCGAAGGCGGGTTCCTGTATGTGGACAAGACCGCCGGCATCCACGATCTGCTCCAGCCCCCCCCCGCGGCTCGCCCTGTCCTTTATACACAAAGCCAGACACGCTGCCATCGCGCAGCCTTGCCTGAATCGGAATCGTTCACGGCAAAGGTGACGGAACAGTTAGGATCGGTGGAGTTTGCGAGGCAGTTTACGTCGGGTAGGAACTCGGATCGAGTCGCACCTACTTCGCCAACTCTGCCGTAAACTGCATCGGTACGAACTCCATCGTGACCTTTGCCGAGAACTCCATCGACTGTTTGATAGCATTTGGCGGAAATGATAGTCGCAATTGTGTATAAAGGACAGGGCTCGCCGCCACGGTTACGTGACTCCCTGGATTTGCACGTGGGGTTCTCTGGCCGGGAACCGGCTGCGGCGGGCGGGAACGCCGGTCTCAGTCGATGAGAATGTCAATTGTCGATTGCGCTGAAAGAAACCTGCAAGGCGCAGAACACGCCTTACGGCGTTGACTACAAACGTTTCGCTGTCAACACGTTGTGCCGTTCGTGGTCAAGTGCCGTTGAAACTACAAAGGCGATCCATTACGGAGATGTTACGATGACGCCACGGTATCTGGACCGGCGGGTTCGGGAGGATCTCGCCGAGAAGATGGTCTTCATTGGCGGGCCCAGACAGGTGGGAAGGCGTCAGCTCTGTTTCATGTTCTCTCCTTGAGCTCTCTGAGATTGAGAGTGTCAGGTTGTAAACAGTTGGGCGAGCGTCCGGTCTAGACTCGATATACCCATAATACGCGTGTCGTTTTGCAGACGCGTCTCCTCCCCACCGTAAACAAGAAGAGGATCAACTGCGGAGTCGATGGTCCTCCTGAATGCACCAAGCCCTTTCAGAAGAGAACCGGTAACGGTTCGTGCAGACTTAATCTCCATTGGTACGTACTCCTGTGCCCGCCCCACTACCAAGTCCACCTCGTTTCCGTTGCTGTCGCGGTAGAACATGAGGTCGGGACGAATACCACGGTTGAGAAAGTGCTTCATCACTTCAACAACGACAAGATTCTCAAACAGCATTCCGCGCAACGGGTGCCGTGCCACTTGTTCGGGCTTTGTGATCCCCATCAGATACGCCGCCAGCCCCACGTCATAGAAATAGAGCTTGGGCGACTTGATCAGGCGCTTGGATATATTCGCATGAAATGGGCGAAGACGAAATGCAATGTAGCTCGCCTCAAGCAGGGATATCCATTCACGCGCTGTTGCGTGTGACACGCCGGTATCATTGCCCAGACTCTCCATGTTCATCAGTTGCCCGATTCGGCCGGCGCACAGACCAAGGAACTTCTGAAAAAGACCCAGATCGCGGACCATGTTCAGTTGCCTCACATCCCGTTCCACATAAGTCCCGACGTAATCTGCCAGCACTTGAGCAGGATCCAGCCTCTTGTCATAGATCCGAGGATAGAAGCCTGTCCACAACATCTCATCGAGTGACATTTCACGGTGGAAAGCTCCGAGCTCGTGGTATGAGAATGGCAGGAGGCAAGCCAGGGCTGTGCGACCCGCAAGTGACTGGCTGACCGTATCCCGAATCGCCAGATTTCGGCTGCCTGTCAATACGAACGTACCATCGAAACGCGGATCATCGACGAGTACCTGTATATATGAGGTCAACTCCGGGCAACGCTGGAATTCATCGATGACGCAGCCGTTTGGGTGTCGGGCCAGGAAACCACGCGGATCTGACTGGGCGAATTCCCGAATGTCCGGCGCCTCAAGGTTCTCGTACGGAAGTTCCGAGAACGCCATGCGACAGAGCGTTGTCTTTCCTGATTGGCGTGGCCCCGTTAGGGTCACAACCGGATAGTCGTTCTGAAGGCGTTCCAGCAGGTCGCCGATGGATCGTGGTATTGGCTGTTTCATAGTGAACGTATCGTACCCGGGTTGCCGGTAAATGCAATGCCAATCTTGCGCCTTGGATATGCATAGACCACGCCGACGGACATCATCGCGTCAAGCTACCAGCACCGCTCTTGCTACACGGAGCGGGGGGAAGTCGTCGCCGCGATCGCTCGCACCCGATCGAGCCACTGCCTGCCCGTGTCTGCGTCCGGAACGGAAACGACAAACACAAGCCGGGTCTCCGGCCAGTTTGGCCGCACGGGTTGGCATACGAAGCCATGCCCCTCGAACGGTCCCTTGCCGAACAGGTTGCGCAGGAAGGCCTGATTACGCACTGTGCGGTCGCTCATCGCACGGCTTTCCCGCTTCCGCCCGCGCACCAGGCGGCGGCGTTGCAAATGAGTTTCCGGAACTCGGGCACGTCGAGCGAGCGCTGGTCGTGTCCGTTGGCCAGGTAGCACACGCGGCCCTTTCCGTACGGCTTGACCCACCCCAGGGGGTGCGCCGCCCCGTCCCAGTCGCCGCTCAGCAGCACGTCGGACCCCGGGTAGCGGTCGACGACATACGGTTCGTCCTCGACCGCGAAGTCGCCGACGCCCCGTGTGATCGGGTGGTCGGGATCGTGGACATGGACGGTGAACCGGCTGAACGTGTCGTGGTGTGTGAACCGCCCGCCGATCAGCTCCGGATAGACGGTATACTCGTCGCGGAACACCGTCGCGCCGTGGATACCCAGGAAACCGCCGCCCTCTCGCACGTAGGCCGCCAGGTCGCGCTCCTGTTGCGGCGTGAGGCGCCGTGAAGCCGGGTCCGGCGGGTTCCAACGGCCCTCGCAGTAGAATACGACCAGGGACGTCCCGGCCAGCCGTTCCGGCTCCAGAATACTGCCCTGATCGGTGCGGAGGCTGTTCATTCCGGTTTCTTCAAGCCGTTGGGCAATCAGCTCGCCGCCTTCCCAGGGGATGTGCCAGCGGCTGCCGACGAGAATAATCGCAGCGGGGTGTGACATGGTTCCTCCTTCAGTTGTTCCGTTCCGTGGTGGGGCGCAGGCCGGGCATCCGGAACGCGTAGAACCGCCGATCGCGATTCCGGCACGGCAACGCGATGCGGCACCCGGAAAGGGCGCTCTCCAGAATGCCGAAGGCCAGTTCGTACGACGGCATGCAGTCGCGACTCGTGCACTGCGGCGCCTCGCCGCCCCGCAGGTACCTGACAATCTCGTCATAAGCCGCCTTGAAGGGCGATTCGCGCGCGGGCACCCCCAGGGCCGCGGCGTCCAGGAGCGCACCTTGCTTGTCCCGGATTTCCACGTCCCGATTGAACCCCGTGCGCAGCACGCCTTCGCTGCCGATCACGTCAACCGTGAAGATCTCGTTCG
>JAFGIZ010000291.1 GCA_016929365.1 Lentisphaerota bacterium | reverse complement strand
GACGGCAATTATGGGGAAGCTTTGCTCAATATCGGGCGGGTGGGAGTTAGCGGCACGACGGCCGGTTTTTTCCTCTTTGAAATTCCGAAACATGTCGATCCGGCGTCCATTACGAATGCGTCGCTGATGATTCGCGGACTGCGCGATAACGATCCTCAATTCGGGCTGGATCTCGACGGCCTCGGTTACGTGGCCGGCGCAGCCGAACAACCGGAAGGCGAGAACTGGTTTTACGACGATACCATCGGGAGCGGGACGGATACCCGTACCGGGGACGACCTCGGCACGAACATCGGCAGCAACCAGGTGTCCCTGGTCAAGGCTTCGATGTTCGACAACAGTCCGCTGGTCCATGCGAACCAGACGGTGGCTGATGCGTCCCTACGGGAGTATCTGGAGCTTGTAACCACGTATATCAATGACGACAGCAGCGTGACCAGTAACGCTTACGTTGTCTTCCGGCTGACGGCCCAGACCAACCTGAGCGCAATCTCCACGGCGCAACGCTGGAACGCGAATACGGATCACAACGCGGTAGTGACGACCTGGCCGACCTTGCAGTTCGAGTACGATGTGCTTCCGCAGATTGAACTGATCGCGTACAGCAACACCACCGAAGAGTGTTTCCTGCAGACCGAAGACGGTACGGACGGCGCATACGACGATACCACGGTCAACGTTGGACGCGTTGGCTTATCGGGCACCACGGCGGGATTTTTGCTCTTCGCGATTCCGAAACGCATCGACCCCGACTCGGTTACGGGCGCGTCGCTGATGATCCGGGCTTTGCGCCAAAACGGCAATGAACCGACTTTCGCCCTGGACCTGCACGGCTTGGGCTACGTGGTCGGCGACGCCGCGCTTCCGGCGGGGCAGGACTGGTTTTACGACAACACGGCAGGCGGGATGGATACGCGCGACGGCGACACGCTCGAAACGAACATCGGCAGCCATCCGGTATCGCTGGTCCAGGCGTCGATGTTCGACAACGATCCGCTGACGCACGGGAACCAAACGACCACGTCCGCCGCCCTGGAAGCGTTCATCAAACTCGTGGCCGCGACCGTGAATACGGACTACGATATCAGTCCCTCCAGCCCCGCGTACGCCGTTTTCCGGCTGACCGCCCAGGCCGACCTGAGTACCATTGAGGATGCCCTGCGCTGGTACTTCATCACCGATCACGCAGCCGCTAATGCCCCGCTGCTGCAGTTTGAGTATGCCGAGCTCCCGGTCGCGGGAACCGTGATTATCTTGCACTAGCCGTTCCCGGCGGCGCCCGGGCGCCGCCGGCGCGACAGAGCGAAGCACAGGGAACCCGGCCTGCCGTGCGAAACAATCCGCTTGTCCGTATTCACCATGATGACTAGGTTGGCGACATGAGCGATACGAAACCCAATATCCTGGTTCTCATGACCGACCAGCAGCGGCCGGATTCGCTGGGGGCGTACGGGTGCTCCGTGGCGAAGACGCCGAATATCGATGCGCTCGCGCGGGACGGGGCGGTGTTTGACAACTGCTATGTTCAGAACCCGCTGTGCTGTCCGTCGCGGTACAGCTTCCTGACCGGGCGGTACCCGCACTGTCATCGCGTGCGCGCCAACTGGTTCGCCCCGCGGGACGGCGAACGGAGTTTCGGCCACCACCTCGGGCGGACAGGTTACCGGACGGCGCTTATCGGCAAAATGCATTTTACGCCGTGGTACGACAATTTCGGGTTCGACGGGCGCGTCATTGCCGAATCAAAGTTCGCCTTCGATTGCCCCGACGATTACCAGGCTTTCCTGGCCCGGCACGGCTGGAGCCGCGGCCGGCTTTACGACGTTCACTCGGAGACGTATATCAACCAGGCCACGGCGGTCGTATCCAAGCTCCCCGCGGCGTTGCACATCGACAGCTTCGTGGGCCGCTCGCTCTGCGAATACCTCCGGCGCACGGACGGGCCGTTCTGCGTCTTCGCCTCGTTTCCCAGTCCGCACAATCCCTACGATCCGCCGAAGGAGTACCTCGACCTCTTTAACGGGGTCGCCATGCCGCCGCGGAACATGACGGAGGGCGAGGCGGACAGGAAACCGCGCGAAGCCTACAACTACATCAACCGCCGCCTCGGCTGGCCGTGCGCGACCGACCAGCTCACGGAGGAACAGGTTCAGACCACGAAACGGCACTACTATGCGACCTGCACCCTGGTGGACGACTGGGTCGGGCGCATCGTCGATACGCTCAAGCAGCGAGGCCTGTACGAAAACACCATTATCGTGTACACGTCGGACCACGGCGACCTGCTGGGCGACCACGGGCTGGTGTACAAGCAATGCTTCTACGAGCAGAGTGTACGGGTTCCGCTGATCGTACACGCTCCCGCGCGTTTTGCCGCGCGGCGGTCGACGGAGCTGGTCGAACTGATCGACCTTTTCCCGACCTTCTGCGAGCTGGGCGGCGCCGACGCCGGCGTAGCCCAGCAGGGACGCAGCCTCGTGCCGGTGCTCGACGGCACCGCGCCCGGTCCGCACCGCGACGCGGCGTTTTCCGAGAATTACTTCGGGTGCATGATCCGTCGCGGCGACTACAAGATGGTCTACTATTACGGCCGGCCCTACGGCGAGCTGTACAACCTGGCCGAGGACCCGGACGAACAGAACAATGTGTGGGACGACTTGCGGGACAGCGAGGTCGCGCGCGGCCTTCGGGACCGGCTGCTCGCCTGGTCGTTCGACTCGCGCGACACCCAGCCGCCGCCGGTGCGGCGCGATCACCAGGATCCATCGCCGCCCCTGCTGCGGCTGGTTGACGGCCGCACGGCGGAGGCAGCGCGCCAGCCGTGGGAACTGGATCTGATGAAAGACCTGTACGGGACATGGGAGTTCGGGGAGTGAAGGGGGATGGAGGTTTCGGGTGAAAAAAGAACAGCGCCACATCGACTTCTGGGAGGGGCGCGGGCCTTCTCTGATTCTGATCCCGCCGCAGGATGTGCCGCTTTATGACCTCCATGACTATCCCCGGCGCTTCGAGGATCCGCGGGCGATGTGGGAATCGGAGATGGCGCGCGCCCGGCCGGTGCTCGACTGGCCGACGGACGGCATCCCGACCGTGCGGCCCAACCTGGGGGTCGTCCTGGTGCCTGCCCTGGCCGGCCAGTCCTATCGCATCGAATCCGGCGCGATGCCGTGGCCGGGTGAACCGCTCGCCGAGGAGGTCCTCCGCGCCGCCGTTCCGCCGGAGCCGGCGTCCTGCGGGCTGCTGGAGCGGGCCCGCGCGTTCTACCGCATCCACTGCGCGGAGAACGGCGATGCGGTAGCGGCGTACCTGGGCGATACCCAGGGGGTCTTCGACATCGCCCACCTGCTTTACGGTGACAACCTGCTGCTCGAGGTGGCCGACCCCGACCGCTGGGAATGGGTGGACGCGCTGCTGGAGATCTCCCTGCAGCTTTACCTGGCCGCGACGCGCCGGATGAAGGAGGCGCTGGGGGAGCCCGCGGGCGAAATGGTACACGGCCACGGCACGCCGCAGGGGATCACCTTTCCGCACGCCGGGGCGCGCGTCTCAGAGGATACCGCGACCCTGCTTTCCCCGTCCACGATCGACCGCTTCGTGCTGCCCATGGTCGCACGCTGCGCGGAACCGTACGGCGGGCTGTTCGTCCATTACTGCGGGCGGCACGAGGTGTTGTTCCGCAAGCTGGCGGAGCTGCCCTTCGTGCGGGCCGTCGATCTCGGCAACCCGGAACACTATAACCTGGAGGACCTGCT
>JAFGIZ010000290.1 GCA_016929365.1 Lentisphaerota bacterium | reverse complement strand
CAGGGTATCGGCGGTTTCGCCCGATTGGGTGATGGCCACGAGACAGGTGTCGGGCTCGATAATCGGGTTACGGTAGCGGAACTCGGCGGCCTGTTCGGTTTCGGTCGGGATACCGGCCAGATCCTCGAAGAAGAACCGGCCGACCATGCCCGCGTAGAGCGAGGTGCCGCAGGCGGCAATTGAGATGCGTCCGATGCGGGCCATTTCGGCGGCCGTCATGGCCAGGCCGCTCAACTTGGCGTCTCCGGCGTCTTCCAGGAGGCGGCCGCGGATGCAATCGGCAAGGGCACGGGGCTGCTCATGAATCTCCTTGAGCATGAAATGGTCATACCCTTCCTTTTCGATGCGGCCGACATCCCAGTCGATACGGCGGGGTTCGCGAGTGACGGGGGTCTGCGCGAGGGTGGTCACGTCGACGCGGCCGGGCGTGGCCACGGCCATTTCGCCGTCGTTCATGAAAATGACCCGCCGTGTATGATCGACAATCGCGCTGACATCCGAGGCCACGAGGGTGCGGTCGTCGCAGACACCGATGACAATGGGGCTGCCCTTGCGGGCCGCGATGAGGGTTTGGGGATGCCGCTTGGAAAGGACGGCGATGCCGTACGCGCCCTCGAGACGCGCCAGCGCCTGCGCCACGGCATCACGCAGATCGCCGTCGTAGCAGGCTTCAATCAGGTGCGCAATAACCTCGGAATCGGTGTCGCCGGCAAAGGTGTAGCCGTCATGCACGAGCTGATCCTTAAGGGCGGCGTAGTTTTCGATAATGCCGTTGTGGACAATGGCGATTTCGCCGTTACGGCTGAGATGGGGGTGGGCGTTGTTCTGGGTCGGCGGACCGTGTGTGGCCCAGCGCGTATGGCCGATGCCGGCGCCCCAGGCATCGGCCTTTTCCGGGAGGGTCTCCCGAATGCGTGTTTCGAGATCGCTGATTTTGCCCGGGCATTTTACGACACGCAGCTCGGCTCCATGCGTGGAGGCCAGGGCGATCCCGGCGGAATCGTAACCGCGATACTCCAGGCGCCGCAGCCCTGCAAGCAGAATGCCCGGCACGTTGCCCGATCCGATATACCCGACGATGCCACACATGATACCCGCTCCTCGCCGCGTCCGTGTTCCCGTAACGCGGTCTACGGGGCTGTGTTATGGCCCAAATTCACGATTAAGACAACGTAAAAGATCAGCCGCCCCGCGGGGCCGACTCGATCCTCGACACCGGCATCGCGCGTTGCCATACTTTTGTTTTTCTTTCTCGAGGTTCATGATGGGACGGTATCCGCTGGATCGCTGGTTGCTGGTTAATTACGCGGGCTACCCCTTTGCGCCGAACAGTCTTTTCCCCGACAACGGCCTGGCGAATCTTGCAGCGGTTCTTCTGGAGCGCGGGCACAAGGCCACCATCCTGGATTATGCAACGGTCCCCGTGCTGGCGGGTTTCACGGACCCCCTGCTGGCCGAGCGGTTGACGCGGACGTGGACTGCGCTCGCGCAGACCCACGCCAAGCCCGGTTTGTGGCGCAAAGCGGGAGCCGCCGTGCGTCTGCACGGCGCCGAGCGGGCCAGGGCAAAACGGGGGAAGGCGGTGCTGCGCCGCGCACAGGAGGAGATCCTGGAGCGCATTGCGGCGGACGGCATCCAGGCCGTAGGCTTCAAACTCTGGAACGGCGACGGGATCGACGGCTCGCTGGCCATGGCGCGGGCGGTGCGGCGCCGTTTTCCGGACGTGCGCCTTGTCGGCGGCGGGCCGATGGTTGACGTGTTCATGGAGCACATCCTCGAGCGCCACCGGGAGTTCGACGTGCTCGTGTACGGCGAAGGGGAGGAGACGATCGGCGAGCTGGCGGCGCGGGGCGGCGACGCGGGGGCGTGGCCCGAGATTCCGAATCTGCTTTTCCGCAGGGGCGCGACAGTGGAACGGACGGCGCCGCGCGTGATCGCCGACTTGGACACGCTCCCCATGCCGGTGTACGACAGCGACGTCTATCCGGCCATGGCCGGCGATCAGAAAATCAAGATTGTGGTGCTGGATGAGAGCCGGGGCTGCCGTAATCATTGCGCTTTCTGTATTCATCCGGTCAAGAGCCGTCACACGCTGCGCGTCAAGAGCATCGAGCGGCTGGGCCGGGAAACCGCGCACCTGGCGGAACGCTACAGCGTGCGCACGTTCCGGTTTGCGGGATCCTGTACGCCGTACAGCCTTTTGAACGCCTTTGCCGCTTCGCCGGCCGGGCGCGGACAGGGCTTTCGCTACGCGTCCTTTGCGCATGTGCGGGAAGCCGGGGAGGCGGATTTCGACCTGATGCGGCACTCGGGTTGTGAGGCCCTTTTTTTCGGGGTGGAATCGGGCTCGCAGACAATACTGAACGGGATGCGCAAGGGTATCCGCGCGGATGCCGTACCCGGTGTCGTGGCGCGGGCCCGCGCAGCGGGCATTTTCACGGTAGCCAGCCTGATCTATCCCGCCCCCGGAGACACCGCGGCGACGGCCGCGGAGACGCTGGAGCTGCTGCGCCGTGCCGCGCCCGATGCCGTCACGCTGCAACCGGCGCTGATTACGCCGCGCACGGACTGGTTCGAACATGCCGAGCGGTACGGCATCACGTTCCAAGACAAGGCGCGCTATATTGAAACCGGGTTGCATTGGAAGGCAAAATTACTCATGCCGCCCGCCTTCTGGGCGCCGCTGCCCGTGCGCGTCAACGGCCGTTCGTTCACGGAAATGTTGCGCCAGACCGGGGAGCTGGCACGGCGCATCGAAGCCCTGGGGATTCCGACATCGATCTCCGACGACACGTATCTCATGAGCAGCCGCGCGGGCATGAGTACGCGCGTGTTTCGCGATACGACCCGGCGTTTGTTTTTTGCAGGGGACGCAGCGGGCGTACAGACGCTGGTTTCCCGCATCAACCGCGCCGTCGCTCAACCCGGGCCATTGCAGCGGGAAGGAATGACTGACGCCCGCTGAAGCGTTGCGGTTCAGGGCGGCACGGGAACGGGCTGATCGACGGCGGGCAGGGAGACCGTGAAGACGGTGCCGATGCCCGGCGTGCTTTCCAGGGCAAGTCGGCCCCGATGTTCCTCGATGACCTTGCGGGCAATAACCAGGCCGAGTCCGGAGCCTTCATCCTCCGGTTTTGTCGTGAAGTAAGGCTCGAAAATTCGCTCCTGCACGTCGGGGGATATCCCGCTGCCGTTGTCTTCAATGGTAAACGTAACGGCGGATTCCGCCACCCGGCAGCTTATCCGCACTTTGCCCCTATCGGGTTCGACGGCCTGAATCGCATTAGCCGCGATGTTGTGCAGCGCGCGAACCAGCTGCGGCGGCACGGCGTTGACGACCGCGTCCGCGGCGTCGTCGCGAACCGTCATTGTGACCCCCTGCGTGGCAGCCAGGGGTTCCAGGCTCTGGCGCAGTTCGTCCAGAATGCCTGAGACACGGGTGGGGGCGGGGGCCGGCACGGCACCGGTGCGGCAATCGCGCCAGAGGCGGGAAAGCGCGCAGCACCGTTTGATGTTCCTGTCAATGACATCGAGGTATTCGAGTGCTTCCTGCTGGTTTTCGCCCCGTGCATCGCGGGATTCTTCAAGCTTGCGGGTCAGCAGATCGACATAGCCCCCCACGATGGTCAGCGGGTTGCGCAGATCGTGGGCAAACTCCGCCGACGTCTGGTTGTTTTTGCGGATTGTTTCCGTAGCGGCCAGGTCCCGGGTGAGGCGCTGGTTGACGTCGCGCAGTTCGTTGATCATGGAGGCGCGGCGGCGCTCGACGCGGGTGCGGTTCGTGTAACGCCGGACGATATCCTTCATTTCGCCGGTGTCGAAGGGTTTGTTAAGGTAGTCTGTCGCTCCCAGGCGCAGGGCTTCCTGGGCCGTTTCCAGGGCGCCGAAGCCGGTCAGCATCACGACGGAAACCTGCGAGTCGATGTTGCGGATCTCGCGGAGTCCCTGCAGTCCGCTTTTGCCCGGCATACGGATGTCTAGAATCACCAGGTCGGGTTTTTCGGAACGCAGGAGATCCATGCCCTTGTCGACGCCGTCCGCGCAGATGACTTCGTACTCTCCCTTGAGCAGGAAGCGAAAACTCTCGCGCGGGCCCCGTTCGTCGTCGATAACCAGAACCTTGCCGTTATCCGTCATGGCAATCACCGGAATCCTCCTTGCGGCACGCCGTCGGGACGGGGACATCATCCCCGCCCCGGCCGCGCGCACGTTGTCAGCATTCAGAACGTACAGGCATACGAAGCCCCGAAAAGGTGCGACTCGTATTCGTAGGTGCCGTTGACGGGGTTGAGCGGGTCGTCAACGGTACGATCATCGGCGAGGTTGTAGGCATAGGCCGCTTCGAAGCGGTGTGCACCCCGGCGGTAGCTGCAGCCGATGCCGAAGATGTGCTTATCCTCTTCCGAAAGGGTCGGGGACAGCGTGGACTCGGGCACCGGGGTCGGCAGGTAGGTCCAGCCGGCCTGGACGGACCAGGCGGCAGAGCATTGCCAATCGAGGCCCAGCCCGAAGGTCCACGTATCATCCCAGTCCTGGGGGGCGACGGACGGGGCAAGCGGATCCGGAACGGTAGGCGGGTTAACCAGGATGTTGTTTCCGCCGACATCGGTAACCATGGATTCGTTCCGCGAATGCTCGACCCATTCGACGTTTGCTTCCAACCGGAGGCGGTCGGTTGGCCGGATGCCGTATCCGGCGGCGACCACCGAGGGAAAATCGATTTCAGAGTCGAAATCGCTGGACGCCGACACGGGCGGGGGCAGCATGGCCGGGGGGACGCCGCCGACAATATCGAAATCGCCGTCGTAGTCCACGGAGAACGGCGAGCGGTAGATGACGGCGATACGCTGGCATTCCGACAGATTCCAGGTCAGCCCGGCGTGGGCGCCGACGGCGTATCCGTCGCCGCAGGCCTTGAGGGTGCCGTCGGGCGCGGCGGGATCCGCGAACATCACGGAAAACGGGAACACCTGTTTGAATTTGATTTCCGACCAGATCAGGTCGATGCCGGCGCCGACCATGAGGTCGTCACCGACACGGGTGGCGACGGCAGGCGTGATGTCCAGCGTGGTCATCTGAGCGTCATACGGGGCCCGCCCTTTGAGAAGACTGTCCTTATCCCAGCGTGTGAACTGGCCGTAGGGGAAATGGATCCCCAAGCCCACGACCGTGCGGCCGTTGTGGACGGGCCACGCCCCGAAGAGCGCGGGCAGAATGCGCCACGGGTCCTCGGATTCGGTTGCGTTTCCGGTAAGGGCGTCGGTAAACGTCACGTCGGAATAGGCAATCGTGGCGGCCGTCATAACCTCGGCCTTATCGAGGTCCATGAGGCCAGCCGGGTTATGCACGACGGCCGACGCGTCGTTGATCTCCGTCAGGCGCATTCCGGCGCGTCCTAGAACGGCGGCTCCTTCCGGCGGGTTACGGAAACCGTCCGCCCAGGCGACGGCCGTGAGCGTAACCAGCAGGATGACGATAGTGTACGGGGCATGTTTCATCTGCGAATCCTCCTCTTGTGTTGGCGCACAAATCGTGCGCATGCCCTGAGTAAGCATGCCACGTGCCAGAAAAAAATCGGCATATAGTGTAGATTTGTTATTGACAGCCACGACATATTGTGTGACAAGACGTTCAAAATTGTGCGCCGCGTATATGGCATGCACAATAGTGAACGTGGGGCTTGAGATGCAGGTGGGACGTCGCAGGGCTGTGATCACGGGGTTGGGGGTGGTGGCTCCCAACGGCACGGGGGTCCGTGCGTTCTGGAAGTCGCTGGTGGCGGGTCGCAGCGGCATCGGACCGGTGACGTTGTTTGACGCGTCGGACATGCCGTGCCGGATTGCGGGTGAGGTAAATGATTTTGACCCGGACGCCTATCTGGACCCGCGGACGAAAGCGGGCAAGCGGATGTCGCGGGCTTCGCAGTTTGCGGTGGGCGCGACATGTATGGCCCTGGAGGATGCGGGGTTGACGGTATCGGATCTGCGCCAGTTCGTCAGAGTGCCCGTGGTTATCGGGGTCAGCACGTCGGCAATGGATCTCATCGCGCAGCATCCCAGGCCTTGGACGGCGGTCTCTGCGGTGCCGCACGCGGTAACGAGCGCCGTCTCGTTCACGCTGGGGTTTGACGCCCGGCTCGTAACGATTTCGGACGGGTGCGCGTCGGGACTGGACGCCGTCTGTTTTGCCGCGGGTGAGGTGTGTGCGGGGCGTGAGGACCTGGTGATTGCGGGGGCTTCGGACAGCGCGGTCGCGCGGTATGTGTTCGAGTGTTTCTCGAAGTCCAGGAAACTGTCGACGCGCAACGACGAACCGGAGCGGGCAAGCCGGCCGTTTGACCGCGACCGGGACGGGGGCGTGATCTCGGAGGCGGCAGGGGTTGTTGTGGTCGAGAACCACGAACGGGCCCTGGCGCGCGGGGCGCGGCCGTACGGCGAGGTTCTGGGATACGGGTCATGCGCCGATCCGGTGACCATGCAGGAGGCCACCGGGCTGGAATGGAGCATGCGGCTGGCCCTGGCCAACGCGGCGTGTCCGGCGGAGCAGGTGGACAACGTGAGCGCACATGGGCCGGGGGACGAGTACATGGACGGCTTGGAAACGGTCTTCATCAAGCGCGTTCTGGGAGCGCGGGCCTACCGGATTCCGGTGACGTCCATAAAAGGCGTGACGGGCAACCCGATGGGGGCCGGGGGCATCCTGCAGCTCATTGCCGCGGCGCTGACGCTGCGCCACGATACGGTCATCCCGACCGCGAACCTGGAACATCCGGACCCGGCGTGCGATCTGGATTACGCGGCGGCCGGAGCCCGTCGCGCCAGGCTGAATACGGTGATGATCAACACGCACGGGTTCGGCCGGGGCAATACGTCGCTGTTGCTGCGGCGTTCCGGAAACGGCAAAGGGGTATAGCGGTGTTCAATATCTTCGAGAGCACGGCGCTGGCGGCCATGGCGGTTAACCTGGCCCTGGGTGTGGTGGTGTTGCTGGTCAATCCGCGCCGCCGCATTAACCGCTTCTTCTTCATTGCCTGTGCCTGCCAGGCGTTCTGGCTGACGACGCTCCTGTGCGGATCGGCGGTGCACGACAAGCAGATGCAGATGTTCTGGATCCGGCAGGCGAGCGTATCCGTGTTCATGGTGCTGATGGTGTTCGACATGATGCGGCTGGCGATTGTGCATGCCGAAGCGCGCGGCGGCGTTCTTTTCAAGGAGATCTTGCCGTGGCTGGCTCTGGTCCTGTTGGTCGGCATGCTGTCGCAGATGCCGTTTTTCCTGCACGATGTGACGGTAAGTCCGGAAACCGGTTTTCCGCGTCCGGAATACGGGCACGGCCAGAAGTTGTACGTCTTGTCCTGGATCTTCGCCCTCGTCCTCCTGGGATGGCGCTACGGGCGCGAATTGAAGCGGGCGACGGGCATTGAGCGTGCGGAGCTGGAGTTCTGTGTGCTGGCCATTGTTTCGGGCGCCATCACGGGAGTGGGCCTGGGGCAGGCGCTGCCGCTGATCACGGGCAACCAGGATTTGACGCAGTTCATGCCGCTGGCGTCGATCCAGGTTTCCGGGATTATCGCTTACGGGATGGTGACGCGGCGGATCATGAGCGTGAACGAGGTGCTGCGGCGTACGTCGGCCTATATCCTGCTGGCGGCTTACCTGATGCTGCTTTACGCGATGCTGGACGTGCTTGTGGAGCGCGTATTAAGCCCGTTTACGGCGCATGCCGGGATCGTCGCGCATTTTGTGGCGACGGTGGCCGTGGTCCTGTCGGTCGTCCCGGCGCACGGCCGCATGCAGCGCGTGGCCAACCGCCTCTTTATCAACGTCAAGACGCTCGATGCGCCGTCGGCCCTGCGGGGCGCGCAGGAAGTGTTGATGTCCATCGGAACGACGCACGACCTGCTGACGCGCTTTGCCGATATTGTGACGAAAGCGCTGGGATGCGACCACGTCATGATCCTGATGGAAGAGCAAGGAACCTATACGCAGGCGTATCCCAATCCGGAAGAAGACGTCAATCCCCTGCAGGTGGCGGGAACGGATCCCGTTGTGCGGCTTTTGCGTTACAGCGACGGACCGGTCACCCTGGACGGCTTGCGCCGCATGCGGCCGGACCCGTTGCGCCGCGAAGCGATCCGGCGTCTGGAACACAGCGGAGCGGCCGTTGCGGCGCCGATACGCGCGGAAGGAAAGGTGGAAGGGGTTCTGCTCATGGGCCGCCGCCTGTCCGGCCGTATCTACAGTATGCTGGAGCAGGATTCGCTCGGTTTGTTGTGCAACCAGCTCGGGGTGGCGCTGGAAAACGCCAAACTGTACACGGCGGTGCAGGACAGCAAGGTCTATAACGACATCCTGCTGGACAATATCGGCAGCGGGGTGATGGCGATCGATGCCGACGGCCGTGTGGCGTTTTTCAACCGGGAGGCGCAGCGCATTGTGGCCAAGACGCCGGAAGCCGTCCTGGGCCGGGAAGCGGAGACGCTGCCGGGCGAACTGGCGTCGATACTGCGGGCCACGCTGCAGCGCGGCAAGGGCGAGCGGGACCTGGAAGTTGACATTACAATCGACGGGGATTCGCGTTACCTGCGGGCGACGAGTTCGCTGTTGCACAGTTACCGGGGGGAGACCCTGGGGGCACTGCTGGTTGTGCACGACGTGACGGAAATGCACAGACTGCAGGAGCAGATCCGGCGCTCGGACCGGCTGGCCAGCATGGGGACCCTGTCCGCCGGGATGGCGCACGAAATCAAGAATCCGCTGGTCACGATCAAGACCTTCACACAATTGCTGCCGGAGCGGTACGAGGATCCCGAGTTCCGGAAGAGTTTCCAGTCCCTGGTCGGGGAGGAAGTCAAGCGTATCGACGGGATCGTCAGCCAGTTGCTGACGTTTGCCCGGCCGTCGAAGCCCGTGATTACGGAGATCCGGGTGCAGGATGTGCTCGACAAGTCGCTGCGCCTGGTGGAGCAACAGCTGCGGCGCAAGAACATCCATGTTGAACGTCGCTTTACGGACAAGGACGATACGGTGCACGGCGACGGGGATCTCCTGAGCCAGGCGTTCGTGAACTTTTTCCTGAACGCGCAGGAGGCCATGGAGGAGGGGGGACTGTTGACGGTGTCGACCGAGGTGTCGAGCGGCGGCTCGGGCCCCTTATGGTGGCGGGCGGTACGGGGCCGGGCGTACGTCGTAATCGGCATCCGGGATACGGGCATGGGGATCAAGGCGGACGATGTATCCCACATTTTCGATCCGTTTTTTACCACGAAGACGCACGGGACCGGATTGGGCCTGTCTGTGGCACACGGCATTATCGAGGAGCAAAGGGGATTGATCGACGTGGAGAGCGAGTGGGGCAAGGGCACGACTCTATGGATACGCTTTCCGCGGCTACGCAAACAAAGGAGCGTATGAAGACGGCGTTACCCTGCATAGTATATACGCAAGATGAAACCCTGCGCGACCGGCTTGTGGAACTGCTGCGGGCCCGTGTTGCCGTAGAACCGGTAGGGACGTCGCGCGGGTTTCGGCGCATGGTGCAGCGGGGGGGGGCGGCGGTTCTGCTGGTGGATATCCTGGCGGACGAAGCGCGGGACCGGGTGGCCGACGTGCTGAGCCGGGGGGGCGAGATGGGGGTCGTCGTGTTCGGCGCAACCGATTCCGAGCCGGTGCGGGAAGCGGAGGCCGGGGGTGCCTATGCGGTCCTGGCGCCGGATGCCCCGAGGCGGGAGATCCAGGCGGTTGTGGACCGGGCGCTGGAAAGGGTGCGCCTGATGGCTGAAGTGCGCGATCTGCGCGCGGGGGTCGGGGCGCCGCCTGCATCACCGGAAAGCAGCCGGGACGCGGCGCCGCGCTTTCGCCATTTCTTTACGCCGTTGCGCCATTGCGCGGACGTGGGTGCAATGACGGAAGGGATTATCGACGGGGTCGTCAACGCCGGGGTCGTGATGCGGGCCGGCTTGTTTGTGCGGACGCGGGACCGACGCGCCTACCGCTTTCGGGCGGGTGTGGGCTGTCCGGAAGATATCCGGCGGTTGACGTTTGCGCAGGACGATCCGCTGGTGGACTGGCTGGACGCGAATCCGCGCATTGTATCGCCGGCGGTTGCACGCGGCGCGGCCGCGCCGGGTGATCGAACGCTGTTGCAGCATGCGCTGGACATGCTGGGCGCCGAGTTGATTGTGCCGCTGCAGGGACGCGAAGGCGTCATGGGTTGGCTGTTGCTGGGGCCGCGGGCCGCGGGCGGCCCGTATGACGCGGCCGATCTGCGGGATATCATGTTATTCGCAGAGCATATCTCGACGGCCTTGGAGAATGCGCTCCTGTCTGAAGACGCGGGCCTGCAGCGTGTTTTCGCCGAGACGCTGCTGCACACGATCCCGACGGGGATCGTGGCGGTTGATCCCGATGCCACGGTGCAGTGGTTCAACGAATCGGCCGCCGCGATACTGGGCACGGATCCGGGCGCGGTGTTGCAAAAACCGGTGGAAACGGTGGGCAGCCGTATGGCGGACCGGCTGCGCAGGACGCTGGAGGGGCGGGGCGCACGGGGGATGGAGCAATGGGCGGATCCGGCGACGGGCCGCTCCCTGGCCGTTCGGACCACTCGCCTGGCTTCTGCTTCCGGGTGCCTGGGCGCGGTGGCCTTTGTGCAGGACATGACACGGGAACGCGCGCTGGACCGCAGGCAGCGCGAGTTGGAGCGTGCTGCGTTCTGGACGGAACTGGCGGCGAGCATGTCGCATGAAGTCCGCAACCCGCTGGTTGCGATTAAGACGTTTGCACAGTTGCTTCCCGAACGGTACAACGATGAAGAGTTCCGGACCGAGTTCAGCGCGCTGATGTCGCAGGAGGTGGACCGGCTGAACGGGGTCATTGAGCAAATCAATCAATTCGCCAATTTGCCGAAACCGGAATTCCGCGAGGTCGATCTGGGGCGGGCGGTCGAGGCCGCCATCCGGTTGGCGCGGGAGCGGACGGAAATCCGGGATATCCGGATTGAATCGAGGGTGGAGGACGATGTGCGGGAGATTCGCGCCGACAAGCGGGCCCTGACGGAGGGGATGGCGCATCTCCTTGCGAACGCCCTGGAGGCGGTGCAGGGCAAGGCAGAGGGCCGCGTGGAAATTACGGCCCACATGATTGATCAAAACGGATGGGGCCGGCACGTGGAGGTGGCGGTGAGCGACAACGGATCCGGCATGCCCGCCCAGATCCGGGCCAACGTGTTTTCGCCCTTCTGCACGACGAAGACGGGGGGCATGGGGCTGGGGCTGCCCATCGTACAGCGTACGATGAGCGATCATAACGGGCGCGTGGAGATCGACACGTCCAGGCGCGGAACCCGCGTGTCGATGGTTATCCCGTTGCCGGTCGAGGCGGACATGTCGCCTGCGGAAGCGACGCCGGTTCTGTCGGGGCAGGGCGCATAGGACAAGAGGGCGGGTCATGAAGCATCTGTTGATCGTTGATGACGAACGGGGCAGCCGGGAGTCGCTGCGCGCGATTTTCGGAAAGGATTACCGGCTGTCGCTGGCGGAAAGCGCGGACGAGGCCGTTCAGCGGCTCTCCGAAGAGCGGGTGGACCTCGTCCTGCTGGACGTGCTCATGCCGCGCAAGGACGGGCTGGCGCTGCTGAAGGACATCCAGGATCTGTATCCCGACGTCCCGGTCATCATGGTCAGTGCGTCGACGTCGGTGCGCCCGGTCGTGGAGGCCATTCGCGTGGGGGCCTATGATTACGTGACGAAGCCTTTTGACGTCGACGAGATCCGGCGGACGGTTGAACGGGCGCTGCAGAGCAGCGTCCTGCAGCGCCGGGTCGAAGTTCTGGAACAGCAGATTTCGGAAGAGTACCCGATTGACGGCGTCGTGGGCGAGTCCGCCGCGTTCCGGAAGGCGCTCGCGGATGCGCGGAAGGCGGCGGAGGCGGACGCCACGGTTCTGATTATGGGCGAGAGCGGAACCGGCAAGGAATTGACCGCCCGCTGCGTCCATGCCTGGAGTAAGCGTAAGAGCGAACCGTTCGTCGCGGTGCACTGCGCGGCGCTGCCCGAGAGCCTGATCGAGAGCGAATTGTTCGGCCATGAGCGCGGGGCGTTCACCAGTGCGGACCGGCAGAAACAGGGCCGTTTCGACCTGGCGGGATCGGGCACCCTGTTCTTTGACGAGGTCAGTGAAATGCCGCTGTCAACGCAGGTCAAACTGCTGCGTGTGTTGCAGGAGCGCGAGTTTATGCGAGTGGGCGGCACGCGCATTATACGCACGGAGGCCCGGATCGTCGCCGCGACGGCGAAGGATTTGCGTGACGAGGTCAAGCAGCAGCGCTTCCGGGACGATCTGTACTACCGTTTGAATGTCGTGCCCGTGCGTCTTCCTCCGCTGCGCGAACGCCGCGACGACATTCCGTTGCTGGCGGCCTATTTTCTGAAGCTCTACGGCCAGCGCATGGCCTTGCAGGAACGCACCCTCGAACCGGAGACGCTGCAGGCGATGGCGGCGTACAACTGGCCGGGGAACGTGCGGGAATTGCGCAACGTCATCGAGCGCGTGCTCGTTCTGCATCCCGAGAGCCGGGTGATTCCGCCGGACTATCTCCCGGAGGAGTTCGGGGCCGGACCGGCCGGTGCGCCGCCCGGAGACGGCAACGTGACGCTGGCCGAGGCCGTGAACAGCTACGAGAAGCGCATCATCGAGAAAGCCCTGGCGGAATGCGACGGCATTCAAACCGCGGCCGCCGCTCGCCTGGGCACGACGCGGCGCATTTTGAAGTACCGCATGGAGAAGTTGCAGATAGGGGCCGATCACTCGAACTGAGGACTGGACATGACGGGCGCACGGCAGGGATACGAGGCGGGCGGCGGTGAAGGCGGGGCCATCCGGGTGCTGGTACTGGATGACGAACAGGCCATCCGGCGGGTGTACGCCATGGGCATGCAGGAGCGCGGCTTCGAAGTCGAAACCGCGGACAGCGGCCGCGGCGCCTTGCAGGTGCTCATGCAGCAGACATTCGACGTTCTCGTGGTTGACCTGAAGATGCAGGGCATGGACGGCATCGTGTTCCTGCAGGAGGCGTTGAAGATATGGCCTTGGCTGGGCGTAATCGTCGTGTCCGGTTATGTGACGCAGGATGCCATGCAGCGCGCCGAAAAGCTGGGCGTCACCCGGGTGCTGCAGAAACCGGTTGAATTGCGTGAGCTGTGCGAAGCCGTGAGCGAGGAGGCCGCCGCCAAGCGCCGGAACCTGGAACCTATTCCGAAAGGCCATGCCCTCGCGTTAATGCGCGATCATCTGAAGCTGCTCACGCGCCTGGAACATGGAATGCCGGGCGCGGACACGCTATTCCAGGCGCTGTCCGAGTTCGGACAGGACCTGGCGCGCATGCTGGTTTGCGACGTCGTGGGGTTGCTTGTTCTGGCGGGGGACGAACGCGTGCTTCTGCTGACATCGGAAAAAGCGGTCTCGGAGTCTTACCTGCATGCCGTGCGCCGGGAAATGACGACGCGTTACGAGGTGCTGAGCGGGCGCAAGCTGCGCGCCGAGGACGTACGCGTGGAGCGGCGGGGGGCGCCGCCGGACGCGTCGGGCCCGGCCCGTCCCGAGACGACGCTTTCCGTGCCGATCATCCTGGGGCGCGATGTCAGCGGCGTTCTGACCCTGGCCACCGAAGCGGAAAATCCGTATACCCCGACGGATGTCTCGTTGCTGTATCATGCGGCAAATCACATCTCCGCCGTATTCATCGCGCTGCGCCAGATGCATCATCTGGCCACGCAGGATCCGTTGACCGGCGTGTACAACCGTATCCGCCTCGAGGAGGAGCTCGAGCGTTCCTGGCTGTTAACGCAACGGTACGGGGCGTCCATGGGGGTAGTGGTGGTTGATGTCGACCATTTCAAAACGCTGAACGACGCGTACGGCCATGCCGTGGGGGACGAGATTCTACGCGAGTTCAGCCGCATACTGGAGAGCGTCGCGCGGGCGTCGGACATCATCGCGCGTTACGGGGGCGATGAATTTGTGGCCATTCTTCCGCAGGCCCGGGAAGAAGATGCGTGTGCGTTCAGCGAGCGCCTGATGCAAAGCACCCGGGAGCATGTCTTCTGCCCGAAGACGCATGAGTTGCGGTTGACGATATCGGTCGGGATCGCGACGAGCTTGAACCCTACAAAACCGGCCACGTCGGGCGAGTTGCTGAGCCAGGCGGACCGGGCCCTCTACACGGCGAAGCGCGCGGGGCGGGACCGCGCGGCGATCTGGCCGCATCACTCGCGGAAAGAGGCGGTGCGGGAGGGAGGCGGGGAGGCGGAGGACACCGTGTCGACGTTGCCTGTCGTGCAGGTGCCGGGCCGAATCGTGCTGGTTGACGACGAATCGGCAATCCGCGACCTGTTGCGCATGATGCTGGAGCGGGACGGGTACGTGATCAAGACCTGCGCCACCGCACAGGAGGCCATCGACGCGGTACAGGCGGAACCCGGTTATTACGACGTGGTCCTGACCGACCTGGGCCTGCCGCGCAAGAGCGGCATCGATCTGCTGCGTGACATGAGCGAGATCGACGAATCGATCGTACGGATCGTGATGACCGGCTACGCGACGGTAGACAACGCCGTCAACTGCCTGCGCCAGGGGGCCTACGACTTTATTCAGAAGCCGGTTGGAAGAAGCCAGTTGTCCGCGCTGATCAAGCGCGCCCTCGAATACCGCGAATTGCGCCTGGAACGGAGCCGCTACCAGGCCCACCTGGAGGACATGGTGCGCGAGCGGAGCGCGCAGCTCGCCGAGTTGCTGGAGGCCATCCGGAAATCGTACGAGTTTACGCTGGAGGCCCTCGTGGGCATGCTCGACGCGCGTGAACATCAAACGGGAACGCACAGCCTGCGCACGCGCGAGTTGACGCTGATCCTGGCGCGGCACATGGGGCTCGATGAAAATCAGCTCGAAACCGTGGCGCACGGGGCCCTGCTGCACGATATCGGCAAGATCGGGATCCCGGACACGATCCTGTTGCGACCCGGACCGCTGGCGCCCGACGAGTGGGAGACCATGAAGAAACATCCGGAGATAGGCTACAATATTCTGCGGTCGAGCCCGTACCTGGGCGAAGCGGCCGACATTGTGCGGGAGCACCAGGAAAACTTCGACGGGTCGGGGTATCCGGCGGGACTGAGGGGCGAGGAAATCTGTATCGGCGCGCGTATTTTCCGCGTCATCGACGCCTATGACGCCATGCGCTCGGCGCGCGTCTACAGCGCCCCGCTCAGCGAGGAAGAGGCCCTGCGCGAGATTACGGAAAACAGCGGCAAGCAGTTCGATCCTCAAGTCGTGGAAGCGTTCCTGGAATGCCGCGAGGCCATTGAGGCCTGCATGGCCAGGCCCGAGGCATAAGGCTGCGGCGTTTCCGCTCGCGCCGCTAGTCCCTGGGGATCCCGCCGGACAGGGGATGGATCCGGCGTTCGATGAGTTTCCGGAAATACAGGTTGCCGATCAGGTTATGCACATACGGCCGGAAACGGCCGGGCCGCATCCACCGGACGGCGTCGGCGTAGCGCCGCAGAACGTTCGGCGTGGCATAGAAGCGGGCGTTCGCCTGCCAGTACAGGTCCTCCAGGGTTGCCGGCTCGAGCGGCATCGTGCGAAACACCGCGTGGAACGTGTCATACAGTGAATAGTCCTGATGCAGCAGGCGGCCTTCGCGCTCCATCTGTTCGTGCAGTTCGGTGCCGGGCAGGGGGGTAAGAATGGACGCATACATGAGATGAACCTTCAGCGCCACCATCTCGTCGATGGTGTGCCTGACGGTTTCGGGGGTTTCGCCGTCGAAACCGAAAATCAGGCTGACGTGCGGATCGATACCCGCCCGCCGGAAGGCGCCCAGCGTGGCCGCCAGGCTGCGCTTGAGATTGAAGCTCTTATGCACCGAGGCCAGCGTTTCCGCCGAAACGCTCTCCACGCCGATAAACGCGTTCATGCACCCCGAGGCCGCGGCGAGGTCGAGGAGTTCAGGATCGTCGGCGGCCAGGGTGCTGAACTGGCCGAACCAGCGGATACCCAATGGCGTGAGGGCTCGGAAGAGCGCCTTGGCGCGCTGCGGAACGGCGCCGATGTTGTCGTCGACGAAGAGGATGTAGGCGCCGGGGAACCGTTCCACTTCGCGGACCACGTCTTCGATGGGTCGGAGGCGCATCCTGCGTCCGAAAAAGCGCGACACGTAACAGAATGAACAATTGTGCGGGCAGCCCCGCGATGTTTCGATGGGGATGCGCGAAAGGCCGCTGCAGGAGGCTACGCGCGTAGCCCGCATGTAGCCGTTCGGATTGAGCAGGTCGAAGCGGGGGGCGGGCATATTCTCCATCGAGAAGAAGGTGTCGGACCGGTACTCCGGCTGGAGCCGTCCCGCCTTGAAGTCGGCCAGGGCCTGCGGCCAGGTGGTTTCGCCCTCGCCCACGACGAGGCAGTCCACGTGCGGGCGCACGGCGTCGGGGACGGAGCTGGCGCCCACGCCGCCGGCAACCACGGGAACGCCGCGCTCGCGGAACGCGTCCGCGATCTGGATCAGCCGGGGCACCTGGGGCAGGAGGGAGGTGATGCCGACGAGATCGACGGGTGCGTCAAAATCGATTTCATCGATGTTGTCATCGACGATGGAGACCTCGAAGTCGGAGGGGGTCAGCGCGGCGAGGTAAGGCAAGGCGCGCGTCGCGATGTAGGCGGTTCGAAATTTCATCGGCCGGCCGCCCAAGATCTGGGCCGGCTTGATCAGCAGCAGCTTATAGGTCTTCACGCAACCTCCTAAGGCAGAAACTTTTTGTTTTTCAGCTTTTCCGGGAGATACTTTTCGATCACGAAGTTGAGCCCGTGCTTGGCAAACGCCTGTTGTTCGACGCGGACCCCCATCTTGAGCATCTGCTTCAAGGCGTCCTGCCAGGGTTTATGGTGGCGCACGAAGGGGTCGTTTTTGAGCGCGTCGCGTGCTCGCTTAATGTCGGCCTCTTCCAGGGGATGGGTGGCGTCTTCGAGGCCGTAATCCGAAATGTCCTGAGGCGTCACGCCCAGGTAGCGCGCCTGCGGCACGCAGAAAAAGCGGTTGATATGCGCGGCCTGCCCGGAGCCCACCTTGAGCGTCCGGTAAATAT